>JAGANP010000343.1 GCA_017624175.1 Lachnospiraceae bacterium
CATCCTCCCTGCTCACAGCTCCCTGCTTCTCCGCCACCCAGCATTCTCCGATAAAGCAGGACAGTTCCAGCTGTTCTACCGTCTTTCCCTCCTGCAGGAAATGATATGGAGCGTCCACATGGGTACCATTGTGGGCACACATCCGAAACTGTGTCAGATTGCAGGCATCCCCCTGTTCTATGGACAGGATTCTCTCCCCGCCGGGCGCCGGATCCCCCGGAAAGACCTTGCAGCTGAAAACCTCCTGTGAAATATCATATATCCTCATCTGTATACCCCTCAGTTTTCTTCCCGTTTACGCTTTCTCCGGCTGCTGATTGCAGCGTTTAAAGATCCTGTGCAGCATAAACACAGCTGCGGCAGCCAGAACCATCTCCGCAAAGGGCTGCGCATAGGGCAGTCCATATAAAGGCACCAGCCAGTTCAGAATAAACAGGGCCGGAATCTCCAGCACAATCTTGCGCATCACAGCAAAAATCAATGCATTTTTTCCCATTCCCAGCGCCTGAAACACACCCACCGCCAGGAAATCCATCCCCAGAAAAGGCAGCGTCAGACTGAAGCCCCGCAGAAAATGGGTGCCGTAGGCAACAATGGATTCATTTTCCATAAAGATGTTCGTCAGCCCTGCGGAGCACAGGCAGAAGACCACCATAATCCCGAACAGCGCCGGTATCATCAGCTTCATGGCAAAGGTAATGGCCTTTTTCATACGGGGATGATTGCCGCTGGCATAGTTATAGCTGATCAGCGGCATGATGCCCTGGGAAAAGCCCAGCGCAATCTGCAGCGGCACCATACTGATCTTCTGGGAAATCCCCATGGCCGCCACAGCGTCCGCTCCATATTCGGAAGTAAAATTGTTCAGGATCGTCATACCGGTCACATTCAGCAGATTCTGGATCGCCGCCGGAATCCCCACGATACAGACACCCAGCACAATATCCTTCCGGATTTTCAGCATACGGGGATTGATACAAACGTAGGTGGTTTTACGCTTAATATATAACAGCACCAGAAAATAGCCACAGGCCACAGCGTTAGAGAGAAAAGTAGCCAGCCCCGCTCCTGCCGCTCCCATGTCAAGCCCCCAGGGCAGAATAAAGATGGGATCCAGCACCATATTCAGCAGACAACCGCTCATGGTGCCGATACTGGCATGCAGGGAAGCCCCCTCGGAACGCACCAGATAGGCCAGTACCACATTCAGAATAGCCGGTGCGGCCCCGCAGGATACCGTCCACAGCATATAGGCCGCCGTTGCAGGCGCCGTCACCTCGTCCGCTCCCAGCAGCGCCAGCAGAGGCCCCTTAAATACAGAGCAGAGCACCGCAAAAGCCACCCCGCAGAAAAGCGCACTGCAGAAGCCAAAGGCAGAGCTTCGACGCACCGTATCATAATCCTTGCGTCCCAACGCCCGGCTCATCATACTGGAGGTGCCTACGCCAAACAGATTATTCACGGCATTAAACGCCAGCAGCACCGGGGCTGCCAGCGTCACCGCCGCATTCTGCAGGGGATCATTCAGCATTCCCACAAAATACGTATCTGCCAGATTATACAGCACCATCACCAGGCTGCTCAGAATCGTGGGAATCGCCAGATTCGCCACCGCTTTAGGGATGGGCATGGATTCAAAAAGTTCATTTTTATCCGCTGACTTCACTCTTTCTCTTCCTTTCCTCTTTCCGCTCCTGTCAGCCCTTTCTCTGGCCCGATGCCTGCCGGGCCCCGGCAACGGAATAATAGCATTTATCACACAGAGAGCTGCGGGCTCCCACGGGCAGCAGCTTGCCGCAGTAATTACAGCGGCGCAGATAAAATTTCTTGCTCTTGCCCAGCTCTGTGAGAATGATATCCTCCGTCTTTAAGCGTTCCTCCGCCAACCGCTCCTCCTCCATGATTTTGCCGAAGCGCACGGAGAACTGGTTATACAGATCCAGCATTTTATAATAGGTCTCCGCCCGCTCCAGCCGGGTATCTCCTCTGACTTCATCAAACACCGGAAACTTGATGGAAACATCCGCCGTATAGGTGCGGCAGTAATAGCGCCACATGGCCATACATTTATCATTGCCCAGATCCACATCGCAGGATATCATATTATAGACCTCCTGCTTATCCGAAAAGCCGGCAATGCTGTCCCGGATATTGTACAGGCTCTTATACTTAATCAGCATTTCCTTAATGTCCATCTTGCGGTAAACATCCAGATTGGGTTTGATACTGTACCAGGAGGTCAGGATCTGGTCAATGGGCTCGTCAATATCCAGCAGCACCTGGGGAAACCCAATGATCGCATACTCAATCGTATGATTCATGGGATATACCCGCTTGATATGCTCCAATCCCGCCTCGGTGGTGGCTGTCACATATCCGATGTCGTACATACCCCGGCGTCCGGCCCGGCCTGCAATCTGGCGCACCTCAAATTCGTTCAGGGGCCGTCGTTCCTTGCCGTCAAATTTCATATGCTCCATAAAGACGATCCGCCGGATGGGCAGATTTACCCCCAGGCCAATGGCGTCCGTGGCCACCACCACATCATTTTCCCCGCTTAAAAACATCTCAAACTGCTTCTTACGGATCTGGGGCGGCAGATTCCCGTAGATTACGCTGGCCCTGACTCCCTGCAGCTCCAGCCGGGCCGCCACGTCCAGCACCATCCGCTTGGAAAAAAGAATCAGCGCATCTCCTCTGGTAAGATCCCGATCAATGTCAAAGGGCTTGTCCTCAAAGACAAGCTCCGTATTCCGGCTGTGACGCACCACATCATATTTGGCATGGCAGCGCTTCAGTATCCGCCGGATAATATTCTCCGCCTCGGGCGCCATACAGATATGCACCTCTTTGGCCTTAATACCCATGACTAGGCGGGACCAGGCATGACCCCGAAATGGGTCGCTGATCATCTGCGCTTCATCAATGACCGCCACATCATATTCCTGATCCAGATCCACCATCTCCGCCGTACAGGCTGTCACCCGGCTGTCCTCCGAAATATGCTGCTCCTCGCCGGTTACCATGGAGCAGGGGATTTCTGCCGCCCGCAGCTTATCATAGATCTCCAGCGCCAGCAGACGTAAGGGACCCGCATACACACCGCACTTGGCCTTTTTCAGCCGTTCCACGGACTCGTAGGTCTTGCCGCTGTTGGTACCGCCGATATGCAGAATGAACCGTCTCTCCATGGCCAGGGCCTGGGTATACTCCAGCTCCGCATCCGTCTGCACCATGCCCAGTATGGCCTTGCGCAGCTCTTTCTCCGCCGCTTTCACATATTTGTTATACAAGTCGCTGATGCCCGAGGCCACCAGGCTGATTTCCGGATGCTCCAGCAGATACTGGATGAACTTTTCCCGATGGGCACAGCTGTCAATATAGGTCAGATCCATGGAAATCATCTGTCTCTGGGTCTTCTCCATATTCCGCAGCTGCGCTGCGTTATTCTGTCCCTGATAATACCGGATCAGTGCCGCACACTGCCGTTTGGGGCTGGCAGTCAGCGCCTTGCCGTTATCCAGCCGGGCGTTTATCGTGGTACGCATCTCCCTGGCCCTGTTGGCGGCGCTGCGTCCATCCTTAATTCTGTTCTCGTTAAAACTCAGGAAATCGGCATCATACCGTTTCCTGAGCTTTTCCTTTTCATTAGGCGATATACTCATACTTACCTCTGAATCTATATAACTATAATTGGCTGAAATGTGCCGCCTCCTGGCTCAGCTGCTGCGCCACCTGATTGTTGCTCTCCATCTGGTCGGCAACATGCTCCATGATCTGTACCAGTTCATTGGTGCTGTTTGCCGTATTCCCGACACCCTCGGCACTCTCCTCCACTGCGGTAGAAATCCCCTCCATTGCTCCCGTAATGCCGGTCATCAGACTGCGGATGTTTGCTGCCATCTCATGGAACTGTTCCACGACCTGATGGATATGCCGGGCATCATCACTATACTGTTTTCCGGCTGTCACATAGCTGTCATAATCCGGCAGCACATGCTCATTGATATAAGCCACAATCTGATTGGCATTCTTTACCAGATCGTCCACAGCTGCCATTACCATATTATTAATATTCTGGATATTTCCCGCCGCTTTTCTGCTGGAATCGGCCAGTTCTCTGATCTCCGTTGCCACCACGGCAAAGCCCTTGCCTGCTTCCCCGGCTCTGGCTGCCTCAATGGACGCATTTAATGCCAGCAGATTGGTCTGACCGGAGATACTGAGAATCTGTGCTGTCAGGTCATCTACCTGCTTCACACTCTTACTTTCCTCAATCGCCTGTTCCAGTCCTGCAACAATGTCCGTGATCAGATCTGTGGTATGCTGCTTATTCTCAACCGCTGTTTTCCCCAATGCAGAAGCCCTCTGGGCCATCTCTTCCGCATATTCCAGCAGCTCCTCAGAAGCCCCGTTAAGGTTCTCGATATTGCCGCCCACATTGCCGGTATTGTCATTGACCGTCATGACCGTAGCAGACATCTCCTCCATAGTAGCCGCCAGTTCCTGCATCACAGCCGAAATCTCACAGGTAGTACTGTTCGCCTGCTCCATGCTGTTTGCAACTTTCCCGGAAATCTGCTCCAACTTTGTGGAGTGCTCTGTAATCTTCTTCATAATATCCTGAAGAGATGCAATAAAGTTATTGATACCATTGCCAAGCTGTCCGATTTCATCTTTCCCATGAACTGTCACCCGAGCCGTCAGGTTGCCGTTGCCTGCATCAATATCCCGGATGATCTGTGCCAATTCCTTTTTCATCCTGCCAATAGGACGGTTCAGCCCCAGAATACAGATCAGCAATGCCAGAACAAACAGAACCGCTGCCAGAATCAGAAATACCGCAGCAAGACTTAAGCTGCTGTTATATACTGCCTCCAGGCGATGCAGAGACACCTCCATATCCGCTGTTTTTCCTGCAATGATCTCCTCAATGGCCGCTCCTATGGTACTGCCGGTTGTGTTAATGGATCCCTTCAGCTGGTTCATGGCCATCTTCTGATTGCCGTTATTGCTGTAGTTAATCGCCTGCTTGCAGCCCGGAAGAAAAAGCTGATACGCTTCCTCAAAGGCCTGGAATGCAGCAGCCTCTTCACTGCCCTCCTCCAGATCCGCCTCTATGGCGGCACACAGTTCCCTGATGTTCTCCACATGCTCCTTGTACTCCGCATCGTAGGCAGCCATTTCCTCTTCGTCCGTTGCCAGTACATGAGCATATACAGAGCCTTTCAAACTCTCAAACTCCTTGGACAACGTATTCAGGCGGATGACGCTCTCCGTATAATTTACCGAAAGCTCGTTGCTGGCCTCATGCATCTGCTCCGCAATATAGCGGCTGGACAGAGCGGAAACCACCATGGCAACCGACAAAATCGTAATCGGAACCAATAACTTTACCTGTAAGCTGACATTTTTTAATATCCGCATATTGCACCCCCCGTAGATGAAACTATTTCTGATACCACTTTCTCACAACTTTTTCAGCCTCTTTCAAATAGATATTAAATCCAATATCCTGTTGTGCTTCCTCCCGGTCATGATAAATATGGGTACCCCAATCCCACCAGAAGACACCCTCGAACCACTCCTGCCCGCTCATCACGGACAGACAGGACTCATAGAATCTGGCCTGCTCCTCCTGGCTTACCGGGAATTCCCTATGGGTAAAATCCCAGGGCATCTGGGCGCATCCCAGAGCGCTGCGGCAGCCGATCTCCATAAAGATGATCTTCTTATTCAGCCGTGCGCTTAAGTCCGCCAGTTTCCCGGCAACCTGCTTCCAGTTCTCCGTCATCTCCTCCAGGCTGCCTCCCGGTGCGCTCTCCACCGGATAGTACGCTGATGTACCCAGATAATCCAGCGCATCGTACCACTGGGCAAGCTCCTCCTTGCCGTGGTTGGTGTTATACACCAGCGGGCCGTGATAGACCTCTCTGACCATGGCGATGGTCTGCCTCCAGTATTCCTCTTTACGTTCTGTTCCCAGCATCTCACAGCCCAGACAGAACATTTCACAGCCGCTGTATTCCGCCAGCTGGGCATAATGCAGCAGGAACGCCTGATAGCTGGCGAACCATTTTCCCCAGTAGGTATCCTCTTCAAACATGCTCTGATCCGGGAAGTTAATTAACGCCCGCCACATACCGTCGTCGCAGTTGATCATGGGTTTTAAACACACCTTGACGCCTCTGTCGTGAAAACGCCGGATAGTCGTCAGCAGTTCCAGATCCGGAACGTTCTTCTGGTAATCAAACAGAATCTCCGTGGAGGCATAGGTCTTCTGGTTGACCGGAAATGCCAGGCACACCCAGTTAATCCCCAGATCCATCAGTGCATCCTGGCTGTATCTGCCCTCCTCGCAGTCATACAGACCTTTCTCCGCATAATATCCGTAAGTAAATCCTTTAATCTCCATAGTTTGTCCTTTCTGAAAGCAGCCTCAGGCAATTCGGCTGTACATATTTTGTGCACTCCGGCAGCTTCATCTGTTCCGCCGATACTTCTGACTCCATCCTTACTGTATGATCCGATCCTGCCGGGAGCCGGTTTGTTTTCTGTGCTTCTTCCCTGACCGGGCAGGATTTTAATCCTTGTCATTTACCAGGAAAAGGCCTCCCTGATGCTGTCGTAATGCAGGAAAATCCCCTGACTTGCCAGTTCCCGGATCTCCTCCGCCGTGGCCAACCGGTACCCGTCTGTCTCTGCCTGCTGCAGCTGCAGATCTTCCTCGGTAAAATCGCCGATAAAACGATATACGTCTACAAAATAATTGTCTCCCTGACCGGGATTTTCCCGATGATAGGTAAACAGGTAGCCGCCGTCCCAGCCGGTTACATCCAGTCCCGTTTCTTCTTTTACTTCCCGCCGCACGGCGTCCAGGGATTCCTCCCCCGCCATGGCAGCGCCGCCGGAGACCTCCCACCAGCCCGGCGCCCAGGCCTTGGTCATCACCCGTTTTGTAATCAGAAAACGTCCGTCCCTCCTGGCTACCACGCCCAGCACGGTCAGATGGTATTCGTTATCCGCCAGACACCAGTCATTGCGCTTCATGGTGCGGCCCGTTTTCTTTTTATTTGCATCGTAGATATCCCAAAATTCCATTTTAGCCTCTTTTCGTTAAATTTCCGCAAGCTACGGGCAGAGCTGACATATACTGCAGACAGATTTTCCGCAAGCTACGGGCAGAGCTGCGGGATACTTTGTATCCCGCAGTCGCTTCGCTCGTCAAATCGAAACAAAAACGCCTGCTCGAGCCAGCTCGGCAGTCGCCTTTGTTTCGACTTGACTCTGCCCTTACCGAACATTATACCAGAAGAAGCATAGTACTGGCAAGATTTTCTTGCCGTTCCTATGCTTCGCATTTACCGCACATAAAAAGAGGTCTCATGCTCCTCCAAAGGGATTTCTTTGCATTCTATCGTATCAATCCGGATATAATCACTCCGGTTGATCATCACCAGCATCTGATTGATGGCCTCCTCCGTTCCCTGTACTTCCATCTCCACGGAGCCGTCCCATTCATTTTTGGCCCAGCCGGTGATGCACATGCCGTTTGCTGCATATTTTGCCCGGTAGCGGAACCCCACGCCCTGTACCTGCCCGGTAAAACGGTAATGTTTTCTGACCATAATGATCCCTCCGTCCTTTCAAGGTTCATCGCCATTTTCTATATTGGAATCATTATAAACCTTTCTCCGCAGGCTTTTCTCCACAGAAAAACGGCAATGCCTCTTCCCCGAATATCATTCTGCTTATGGTAATCCGCTATGATTTCTCTCATAGTAGCAAATACCGTATACTATCCCTGCATCGCATCATATATCTTTCGGCTGTCATACTCCGTCGCATAAGAAGCTGCGGTCTGGCAGATCCGGCAAATGAATTCTGTTTCTTCTCCCAACTCCTCTGCAATCTTCTCCGGTGCTGTTCCCTTAGATAACTTTTTACAAACCAATTCAATCAGCATTTCCGTGCGCACCCTGGTGCGCACTTCTTCCTCTATTTCTTCACGCACCTTTTCCTGCAGTTCTTCCCGTACCTCTTCACGTACCTTTTCTTGCAGTTCTTCCCGCACCTCTTCACGCACCTTTTCCTGCAGCTCTTCCTGTACCTCTTCACGCACCTTTTCCTGCAGTTCTTCCCGTACCTCCGCAATAACCTCATCCCGCAGTTCTTCCTTGGCGCCTTCCCGTTCTTCCTTGCGCAGCAGAGCCATCTCTCTTTCCTCGTCAAACTCAAATATACACACTTCTATCGCCTCCGCTCTGTTTTTCTGGAGAAATTCTGCCAGTATTCCTTCCCGGATGCACTCCTTCACCGCCCGTTCCACCGCATCCTCCAGGGACATCTCCCTGACGTATTGCTGCACTCGACCGGCATAACAGGAATACTGCTCCAAAAGAGGGCATTTCTCCAACAGCTCCCGGTTATGTCCGGGGCTGATATTCAGTTGCACGACCTTCAGTTCCAAAGCAGGCTCTTCCACCGATATCTGAAACGCATCCGACAGCTTCATCTCCCTGCGCTCCGGCTGTCTGGCTGTTCCATGATAAAATACCACAAAGCTGGGAGTCGGCAGTCTGACCGGTCGGGACGAATACAGGCTCCTGCTGCTCACCATGCCCTGGTATTCTCTGGCAACATAGAATAAATCCCGCAGCGGCATGTTGGGATTGACGGATGACTGCTGCTCATACAGATTCATGCGGCAGTCAATGATAAATGCCAGATCATTTTTCATGCTTACATAAATGGCATTCTCCAGTGTAACCACCTGCAGCTGCCCCGGATCCCGGTAATCCGTGCCATTCACTGCATTATACAGGCTCAGCATCGCCTCCGGCTCCTTAAAAATCATTCGGAACAGGGTATCCCTGTAGTTGCGTTCCACCGCCTGCGGTTTCTCGCTGCTTTTCTCATAATTCATTTGTCCTCCTTCGCAGGAGTGTCTGAGAATCTCCTGCCTTTAAAAAATGATTGGGTAATTAAAAGCATAGATTTTCAGATCAAAATGAAATAACCAGTCGTTATTGATATTAATGGAAATATATGCTTTAGAAGAATTATAGCATGGCATATATTATTCCGCAAGGAAAATTTTCAAAATTATTCCGCCTCGGGGGAAAGCCCCTTTACCAAACCGCTGTCCGGTTCACTTCCTGTGTCTCATGACGGCCAGCGTCAGCACCGTCAGGAAAACGGCCGCCAGCAGCTGCCAGCCCTTGCCGGTCATCCTCCCGCCGGTCATGGAAAACAGGCTGAATACCCCCAGTTTGTTTTTCATGCCATAGCTGGCCAGATAATACAGCATACTGGCCATAAAGCCCGCTGCTGTATTGCCGCTGATACCGGCAACCGCCATTCCCACTGCGCCCAGCAGCAGGGCGGAACAGATACTTCCCCATAGATGATAGGGAAGCACCTGGCTTTCACCGGCTTTCATCAGACCTGTAAAAAGCGCCGCCAGCAAAGCCACTGTCAGAGCCGAATACCCAATCCGCAATACGCACACCTGCAGATAATCAATCCGCCGGGTCCGTACCACATCCCGGATCTCCGGGTTCTGCTCCGGCCCGAATACCGGCACCAGCAACGCCGGGCCGATCCAGATCATCAGCATCTCCAGGGGCTTTGCCACCGCCGTGCTTTCCAGGGCATTCAGATTAAAGATCAGCCGGGTCAGCACCAGCAGGGCCAGAGCTGCCAGAGCAGGTCCCGGATACTGATGACGCAGATTTGTTTTCAGAATATTGCCATAGATCCTGATTCCGTCATATTTCCTTGCATGAATCACCGTTCTTTTCCTCCTCTCTCCTGCTGCGCTTCCGCTTCCCTGAAGCTGCAGCCGCCTCTCTTCTGCCCGCAAACAGCTTTCCCTGCCATGTCAGACCTCCCCGCCGTTTGCGCTCATACACCCATATGG
>JAGANP010000344.1 GCA_017624175.1 Lachnospiraceae bacterium
CCCGCTCAGAGAGAGACGGATACCATGCCCCAGTGGGCAGGCTCCTCCTGGTATTTCCTGCGGTATATTGATCCCCATAACAAGGAGGCACTGGCCAGCAAGGAAGCGCTGGATTACTGGATGCCTGTGGACTGGTACAACGGCGGTATGGAGCATACTACTCTGCATCTGCTGTACTCCCGTTTCTGGCATAAGTTCCTCTATGACCAGGGCGTGGTGCCCTGTCCGGAGCCTTACCAGAAGAGAATCAGCCACGGTATGATTCTGGGACTGAATCCCCACAGCTTTGTGAACCAGACCCCGGAGGAACAGCAGCGGCTGGTGGCAGAGTACGGCAGTGAGAAAGCGGCCAGAGCTGCGCTGGTGGAGAAATACGGCGATATGGCGGAGCACCCGGTGGTAAAGATGTCCAAATCCCTGGGCAATGTGGTAAATCCCGATGAGATCGTGGAGGAGTACGGCGCAGATACCCTGCGTACCTACGAAATGTTCATCGGCGCCTTTGATCTGTCCGCCTGCTGGAGTGAGGAGGGCGTGAAAGGCTGCCGCAGGTTCCTGGAGAGAGTGTGGAAGCTGCAGGATATTCTGGTGGATGGCGACGGCTACAGTGCCGAACTGGAGACCAGGATGCATCAGACCATCAAGAAGGTCAGCAGCGACTATGAGAACCTGAAATATAATACGGCCATCGCTGCCATGATGGCATTGATTAATGAGATGAACAAGAATAATGCGGTGACCAGAGGGGAGTACAAGACCCTGCTGACGCTGCTGAATCCTGTGGCACCTCATATCACGGAGGAGTTATGGCAGATCTGCGGCTTTGAGGGCAGGATCTATCAGACTGCCTGGCCGGAGTATGAAGAGGCTAAGACCATCGAGGCAACGGTGGAGGTAGCTATGCAGATCAACGGCAAAATGAGAGGTACTTTCTCCATTCCCAAGGATCTGGAAAAGGAGCAGGTTATCGCCAAAGCCAAGGAGCTGCTGGGCGATAAGCTGACGGGTACCATCGTCAAGGAAGTGTATGTACCCGGCAGACTGGTGAATATCGTGGTGAAGCCGTAAGGCTTTGCAAAGGAAAAATTCTTTGTGAAATCCGAAAAAATAACCCTTGTCATTCTCCGCAGATTGACAAGGGTTATTTTTATAGGGCACACAGGAGTAAGCGCCGGGACGATTTCTCCGGCTTCACATATTTGTTTGCTTCTTGGCTTTATCCATAATCTTATCGATCTGGCGCAGCTCCTCGGGAGTGCTGGCTTTGCGGATGGCTGCTATGGCGATCTGCAGCTCCTGGGGGGTGAACGTCAGTCCTTTTTGTCTGGCCTGAGTCATCATGGGCATCAGAAAGGCCATCATTTCTTTCTGGGATTTGCCCTGTCCCTGCTTGTAGAACTGGGACAGAAAGGCGAGCTTTTCTGAGGGAATATTCTGGACGGAGGGATCCTCCATCCAGCTGGGAATGTCAGCGGTGGGTTCCATAGTGTTCCTCCTAATTAATAGAATCTGTTATTCCGGGGGCGGAGTGTCCGGGCTTTGGTTCTCCTGGGGCGGACTGCCGCCGGACTGCATCATGCTCATCATGGACATGAGTTGGGACAGATCCGGCATGTTTTCTCCAAACAGACTGCCCAGTCCCGCCGCCATCATATCCGGGCTGCCGCCGGGAGCAGCGCCCTCGGCGCTGTCTGCATTGCCGGACGGATCCCCGCCGGGAAAGGACATTCCCTCGGGAAACATCTCCTGGAACATCTGTACCATCTCCATAATTTCCTGATAATGGCTCATGGTCTGGAGCATGGAAGTGAATTGATTCAGCTGTCTCTGTTCCTGGGGGCTGCAGTAGGGAGTGAACTCCTGACAGAGCCTGGCCGGGTCCGGCGGGCCTTCCTGGGAGTGGGGAGAGACGGACAACTCCGGGTAATGCCGGAATAGGTCCATGGTGTATTTTAGCTCCAGAAATTTGATATAGATTGCAAGCTGACGCTGCAGAGGGCTGTCCACATAAGAAACCAGGACTTTCAGTTTCTGGATCTGATTATTGGTGAACAGGGCGTCGAAAGCGGTTACTTTATCCATAGTCTCCTTTCTGTGCATATCGTAAGCGTGCTTATGCTATTGCTACCATGCATCCTGCCTGTTTTTACGGCAAGCAGGCCCCCCGAAAGGGACCTGCCTCCTTTTCAGCTATGCTTGCATCTTAGCAGCGGTTGCAGCCACAGCCGTTGTTGTTGCCGCAGAAGCAGGACAGCAGCAGGATCCAGATCAGCCAGTCACAGCAATTATTGTTGTTATTGTCGCATCCGCAACCACAACCGTTATTGCCGCCCAATATGCCATTGCCGCATCCGTTTCCGCAGAATAATAACAGCAGGATGATCCAGCAGCTGTTGCCGCCTAACAGGCCGTTGCCGCATCCGTTATTGCAGCCGTTGTTGCAGCCGCAGTTAGTAGCAGTTAAGTCACTCATGATAGTGCCTCCATGTTTTTTTATAGTGTATTGTATGCGCCATGGCATGTCAAAGTTTCATCTTTAAAAATGTTTCTGGATTTTTTTGCCGGGTCGGAGTACATAACCTCCGGTTATGAAAAATATAAACAATATGTATTTGAAGAATAACAGAGTCTGTGCTATACTGTTACCAATAATCCCTTTATATACCCTGTAAGCAGGAAAAGGGGCGTTAAGGCCGTCAGAACTGGCTAAAAAAGAGACGGCGGAGGAAAGGAAGAGAAAGCTATGGAACTGAAGATTACCTGTATTCCCGGTGACGGAATCGGCCCGGAGATCGTGGCAGAAGCAAAAAAGGTCTTGAACAAGGTGGCGGAAAAGTACGGCCACAGTATGCATTTTACGGATATCCTGATGGGCGGCGCCTCCATTGATGTACACGGCGTGCCCCTGACAGAGGAAGCGGTGGCGACGGCCAAGGCGGCGGATGCGGTGCTGATGGGATCCATCGGCGGCAATACCACCACCTCCCCCTGGTATCAGCTGCCCCCCAATCTGCGTCCGGAGGCCGGACTGCTGAAGATCCGC
>JAGANP010000345.1 GCA_017624175.1 Lachnospiraceae bacterium
CGAGAAGCGAAAAAAGAGTGTTTCAAAGGTCAGCATCCCATTGGCGATGCAGATTTTTGAGGCAATGAAACTGCTGCCCCACATAGCGGAGGCCAAAAGCAGGAACCAAGGGGTGTTTTTTTGATTCATGGAGATAGTCCTTTGTGCGATACACGTACCGATAACGGTTAGTCGGTCTGTTTATGAGGATGGCTGAGAAGAATAACGGCAGTGAAGATCATCAGAATACCAATGCCCTTGAATCCCAGGAGAGATTCGCCATATAACAGGAAGCTGAGGACGGCGGCTACGGCTGGTTCGATGGTAGCCATGATTGCAGCTTTTCCGGTTTCTACGCCTGAGAGACCTTGGGTGTATAGGATGAAGGGGAAGACACAGCAGATGACGCCAATCCCCAAAGCGCCGATTAGCGTTTCGCCTTGAGCCAGCAGGGGAGCGGACTCCCAGATACGGGAAAGCGGAAGCGCGCCCAATGTGGCAAAAACAAAGGTATACTCGGAAATCGTAATAGAGTGATACCCTTTCTCCAGTGCAAAGCGGCCGAAAATACTGTAAAGCGCATAGCCGATACCGGCGCCAACGCCGATGAGGATGCCAAGAGGGGTGAAACCATAATCACCGCTGCTGAACACCCCCGCTACAAACAGACAGCCGATGAACGTCATAATCAAGGCGAGAATCTTTGTGTTGTTTATTTTTTCTTGAAAAAGAACTGCGGAGAACAGCATCACAAAAATGGGGGAGGTATACATCAGAACGGCTGCTACAGCCAGACTGGTCATTTCAATAGCGGTAAAATAGCACCAGTTGAAAAATACCAGACTGATGATTCCGGTGCCTACAAAGCACCAGCAATCTTTCAGTTTGACACGCAGCAGAGAACGATCGCGAATCAGGATATACAGGGTCAGTGCAGCGGCGGCGGCGGTCACGCGAATGGCAACCACCTGCATTTGGGTAAAGCCTACATCGCTGAGAACATTAAAGAATACACCGATACCGCCCCAAAGAGCGGCGGCCAAAATAATATAAATAGTGGATTTTGTTTTCATAGAAGCCCCTCCTGTGGGGAATGGATTTGAGATAAATTCACGAGAGTATCTGGAGGTCAGCGCACGATCCAGGTGCGAATATTTTCCGCATCGGCAAAGCTGCACAGTTGGTCAGCTCCGCGCTGAAGAGCTGCGTCAAGGTCAATACGATCAGAAAAACAGTAAATAACAGTCAGAATCTGCTGAGAGTCAGAACCGATCATTGCCCGGTGAGAATCACTGGTGGGACTGCCAAAAGGGCCTAACTCATCTCGCAGAAGAAGCATCTTTTCCATGTCGATATAGTTCTTTCCGATGCCTTCATATCCCTCGCCAGCCCGGCCAAGACTCAGGGTGACATTTCCCTGCAGATGCTTTAGGTCATAGGAGCCCACCGACAAAGCGGTTTCCAGAGAGATGAGGTTATTGACATCTACGACGGTATTTACATGATACAGGGCATTTCCCTGGCGGATGCGGCGGATGAGACTTTCGGAAGAAACGCGGTAACGGGAAGGACTGCGGCCAAACGCCTTATAGGCCTCCCGGGAACAGCGAATGCCTTCGATACCTGCCAAAGTCAGTTCTTCCAGCTGCTGCATTAGAGAGGGAATGGTATGTTTCTCTAGATGGGTCCACAAAGCGGGGTTTTCTGCATGAACTTGTACATTGTAAGAGATACAACCCAGACGGATTTCTGGAAATGTCCGGAGGAGTTCGGGATCAATCAGAATCTTCGGAGTCATTTTTGACCTCCTAAATAGAAAGTGTGAGAAAACCCCTGGAGGAGCGGCTCCAGGGGTTTCCTCCGTTGCATAGAAAAAAGGGGGGAAGAAAAGAAAAAGTAAAAATGAAGAAGTTTAGTCAGCGAAGACTTCCAGAGCCTGC
>JAGANP010000346.1 GCA_017624175.1 Lachnospiraceae bacterium
CGATACCAGTGTTGCCGTGATCCGGTTGAGAAACTGGATCCGATCCCAGGGAAACAGGGAGAGGCTCATGAGCATGGCCATTCCCGCAAATATTCCCAGAATCCTGCCCAGAGCGGTCTCCTCCGCCGTAAGATGCTCATTTTCGGATTTCCGTATCTTTCCGGTGATCCGCAGATAGCCCCACGCCAGCCACACCGCCAGCAGGGCAAAGCCGATACCCATGGGCGCAGTCCCCACCATACCGTTTTCTGCCGGGAACACATCGGGCCCTGCAAAGGTTGGAAACGAAAACAGGTGCGCCAGGTAAAGCCCTCTCTCCTGTATGGTTCTCCCGGACACATGATGGATCACAAAATCCCCTGTCAGCATATAATCCAAAAAAGGCACCACAAACCATGCTGCAGCCAGCACGCTCCCCACTGCCGCTTTGGCCAGAGCCCAGAAGGTCTCCCTGCGGAATACCTTTTTCCACAGAATGATGCAGAGCAGGATCGTAAAGCCTCCCACGATCTCACAGGTCAGCATATGGGACTGAATGATTCCGGCGAAACCGATTAGCAGCGGCAGAAAGGACCACTTATATTCTTTTGACTTGATGTCTTCTGTAAATACCCGGTAGAACCCGTAGAGGATCAGCGGCAGGAACAGGTTGCCCAGAGTCTCCCCCAGAGCGCCGCACATATAGGTCTTATACAGACGGTATACCGACAGGGTATACAGCATACTGCACAGCAGCCCCACATATCTTTCCTTAAATATTTTCTGAAAACAATAATAGGACAGCCAGGCCGTCACGATATTGATCAGGAACAGATAGATCCGATAGCTGGTATTGACAGTAAAACCGATCATTCGCAGAAGCGCCGCCGGTAAAAGCAGCGTCTGGCCATAAAAAACGGCGTCCGCATAGCCGTTCCCCTGCTGCCAGTCCGGTGCAATCCGCACAGGGAACTGTCCCGACAGAATACCGTCCTTCAATCCCTCAATGCGCAGCAGATGATAGCCGATATCTCCGCTGGTGACAATGTAGTCAGTCATCAGCGGAATGGAGGCCATTACCGCAATGGCCAGCACGCCCAGGATCACATTCTTCTGCTGAATCGCAACGCCGTAGGCCTCATCGTACTTTCGGAACAGATAGATGCTGTCCACGATCAAAAGCAGGCACAGATAGAGGAAAAGGATAATCCGGTTTCCTGCATTGGTCTGGTAAATGGTCAGCCCCTTTACCACCAGTTCCCCCTGATTGTAGCCCACATGGACGATCAGGGAGGAGGTGTCCTGCAGAAGCCACATCTCAAAATCCGTCTGCTCCAGCCCGCTGTACAGCATGGTTCCATTGGTCAGCAGGCCGTTATGGCCCACGGAATCGTCCGTTACCGTACACATATTCTGCATATTGGCATCCGTAGCATAGGACAGGCATACCCGGTATACCCCCTTGGGCAGAGCAATATTGGAGAAATCCACCAGGTTCCCGGTCTGTCCTCCTGCGGCGTCAGCCTCATAGCCGCCCCTGCTTTCGTCATACGCCCCGAAATTGGCGGTCATCCGCTCCCTGCCATATTCATATACCGCATCTTTGCCGAAGAGCCCGCCGATGCACAGCAACAGCAGCAGGAGTTCTGCCCCTGCCAGCACCAGAAAGGACCCCTGTCTGTGCAGCTTCAGCTGTTTTATTTTTTTCCACATATCCCTCACCGCCTGATTCCTCCAAATGCTATTGCTGTTGCCTCTTCTTTTTCTGCTTCCGCACCCATACTTTCAATCCGTAGTAAAAGTAAAATTGCAGATCGGACTTCATCTGCAGCGCAATCATCTGCTTTTCCTCCGGATCCGTATACTGCTGATAATAGGCGTTTTCCTGGAAATCCGGGAAAGCTTCCCGGATCCCCCGGCCCAGCTCCCTGACGAAGGACAGCTTTCTATGGGGACAGCCCAGCATATAGGAAAACAGGGTAACGGCATAGTACAGCTCCGTAAACCGGTACTGAATCTCGGGGTAATACTCTGTCAGAAAGCCCCTCTCCCGGCACTGCTCCAGCATCAGACCGGCCGCCCGCATCCGGTCCCGGCACTTTTCCTCCGATACATGATGCACCGTGGAGGTCTGGTGCTGATAATAATAATACAGGGGCTCCTCCACCCGTTCAAAATGCCGGAAATACAGGGACCACACCGGCCCCACACAATTATCCTCGTAAAAAATCCCCTCCGGAAACTCCAGCTGATTCTCCTCAATGACCTGCCGCCTATAGATCTTAATCACCATACTGCCGGAGCGCATGATCAGCCTGCCGTGCTTTTCCCGGTCCAGCACGCCGGTCTGCTCTGCGGAATTGTTCCGGATCACCCGGCCCACGGTAAAGGTGTGCTCCGTCACCAGATTGTAGTCGCAGCCCACCATATCCGCACCGGTTTCCTCCGCCCGGTTCAGCAGCTTCTCATAATAATCCGGCGTCACCCAGTCGTCGCTGTCAATAAAGCCCACCCACTCCCCGACAGCGGCTTTCAGGCCGGTATTCTTGGCTCCGCCCTGACGTTTGTTCACCATATGGGTGAGCACCCGCAGCTTTTCCGGGTATTTCTGCGCATATTCCTGCAGAATCTCCGGCGAAGCATCCGTGGAAGCGTCATCCACCGCCAGGATCTCATAGTCCGTTATGGTCTGGTTCACCAGACTGTCCAGGCAGAACTGCAGTTTTCCCTCCGCCGCCATATTGTAGACGGGCACAATTACGCTCAGCTTCATGGTATCTCTTACCTTTCTAAAATCTCGGCGCAGCATTTCAAAGCCGCCGTGCCGCTGCACTACTGCGTATTGGAATTTGCAGCATCCAGGCTTCCCCGCTCCAGCACGGCCCTGCCGTCCTGTACCCGGTATACCAGATCGCATTTTTCAATGGTCTGCAATCTGTGTGCAATAATAATCAGTGTCTTGCGTCCCTGCAGGCGGTTGATGGACTCCATGATCGCCGCCTCGGTGTCATTGTCCAGGGCGGAGGTAGCCTCGTCCAGAATCAGCACCTCGGGATCGTGATACAGTGCCCGGGCAATGCCGATACGCTGCCGCTGTCCGCCGGAGAGACGGATGCCCCTCTCTCCGATGCTGGTATCCAGCCCCTCCGGCAGGGTCCGGATAAAGGTATCCAGCTGCGCCTCCCGCAGGGCCTCCCACAGCCTGTCCTCATCAATCTTATCCTCCGGCACGCCGAAGCAGACATTTTTCCGGATCGTATCATCCAGCATGAAAATCATCTGGGGGATATACCCTATATTTTTCAGCCATGGCCGGTAATGGGCCATCACATTCACGCCGTCTGCGGTGATCTCTCCCTGCTGTGCCTGCAGCAGTCCCAGCAGAATATCCACCACCGTGCTTTTACCGGCGCCGGAGGTTCCCACGATTCCCACACTTTTGCCCACGGGAATCGTCAGATCGGCATGATCGAAGATCTTCTTTTCCGTTCCGGGATAAGCATACACAATATCTTTCAGTTCGATTTTCTCCCGAACCGGCAGTTTTTCATCCGTATCCGTGGCATAGCTCATATCCACCCTGTCATTGCTGATTTCCTCCTGGAGATCGTCGCTGACCGCCATCAGGAAAGGTTCGCAGAAGTCAATCTTATTGAGCTGGTTATTGATCCGGTTCACGCAGGGAAGCAGTGCCACTGCCGCTGCCGCAAAGGCCGTCAGGGTGGCCATCATATCCGCATTGTTTTGTCCGCTGGCAATCATATAGAGGATATAACCGATCATACAGGCCACACACATTGTCTCGATGATCAGCTTGGGCGTCTGGCTGTATAGGTCGTTTTTCCGTGCGGCACTCACATAGCCGTTGCCGTATTTCTGATATTCCTCCACAAAATACTGCTCCTTGCAGGCAATCTTGATCTCTTTCACGCCCTGTACGGTCTGAGAGATCCACTTCAGCAGCCCGCTGTAGCAGTCCTGATGCTGGGACGCCACTTTCTGCAGCACCGGCTTCAGCACACACTTGCTCCCTGCCAGCAGCAGAATCATCACCGCTGCGATCAGGATCGTCATAGCGGCATCCTGTATCAGCAGAAATACCACCAGGAAAATAAACACAATGATATCCGAAATCAGCTGCAGCAGCGCCAGAATCAGAGCGTACATATTATTGACATTGGCCGTGATATTCCGCTGAATCACTGCCGTATCCGCATTCAGATAGAACTCATAGCTCCGCCGCAGATAGTTGCGCATCATCCTCTCGGAGGTGCGGAACTGATTGGAATAGGCAAAGGCCAGTGTTGCTCTCTGCTGAAAAAACAGGAATACATTCTTTAACACATATGCCAGTACCAGCGCCAGCATCACCAGCACCGTAAAACGCATTTCAGAGCCGCCCCCCAGCAGCAGATAGGCATTATGGAGCATACCCGGCTTGGCGATGGCTTCACTGTCCATAACGATCTGCACCACCGGCATAATCATCCCCACGCCCAGAGTCTGCAGACCTGCGCTGATCACCATCAGCACCAGCAGCCAGCCCATAGTCCGTTTTTGTGTTTTATCCAACAGGATATTCAGCTTCTTCAGAATACGTCCCATACATCCTCCATTAAATCTGTTCGTTCTGCCTGTGTACCAGCGGGTCCTCATCCTTGTCCATGAAAGCTTCTCCCAGACGCACGGTTTCCTGGGCATACCGGATGGCTCCCACCTCCGTCAGCACCGCCACCACCTTTTTCACCCGGATTCCCGGTAAAAAGTTCAGCATCTCCATGGGGACTGTGGCGTCAAACTGGGGATATTCGGGAAACAGTTTCCGATAGTCCAGTTCATCCCGGGGATGGGGCTTCAGGAAAATCCTGCCCTCCGGCTCATACATGGCAATGATATCCCGGAAGATCCGTTCCCGAATCTCCAGGCTGCACAGGGGATCCGTCAGAATCAGGATCCTGTCCTGCATCCCGCCCTCATCGGAAAGCTGCGCTTTCAGACTCTCCATATCCCGGACAAAGGCCCGGAGGATCAGTTCCTTGTCCTCCTGGGTAAGCCCGTTTACCAGGGCCTGGCGGGACTGCTCAATATATTTCCGGTAAGGATACTTCAGCAGGGAGATGTCATTGACCTCCATATCCTTACAGTATTTCCCATAACCGTTCTGAATAAAGATCAGATTACAGCGTTCAGATAAAAACGCCTTAAGCTTGAAATGTCCCCGGTTATCATATCTGGCCGCATCATAGTTTTTCAGGCAGTTCAGACCGTCCTCCAGCGCATGATAGGGAATCCGGTATACATTCAGATAATAGCCGATGGGATCCGAGTCACAGTACACATAGATCTCCCCGTATTCCTTTAAATTTACCGGTATCGTGGGGGCCAGGGCATGGGCAAATTTCCGGGTGAATTTCACCCGGTTGATCAGATTCCTGACCAGGTTTCCGGTGTCCTGCCGATATCTGGCCAGCTCCGGAAATGCCGTATCCCTCTTCTCGTCAAACTCTATCACCTGTTCAAAAAGTCCGGTGCTCTCCACCCGTTCTTTCAGGTTCTCAAAATCAATAGACAGGCTGCTGAGCACCAGCGTAGCCTGCCTGCGCTGCTCCCTGGGACGGTTTAACTCTTTCAAAAATGTCACATATACATGGTAATAGGTGTGACAGATATAGATGCGTTCCTGCATAAAAGAACCTCTCTTTACTGCTATGGCATATTCTGGGATATTATAGCATATTTTACCGGGCTGTGAAAGTGTATACCCGATATTCTGATGGCATTTTAGAAAAAATCTTGCAAATTCATTCCCTGTATGTTATGATAAAGACACAAAAGGAGCAACCGCCCACAAGTAGTGGTTAGCCCCCCTGGTTTGCATTAAGCCTACCCGTACTGGCTAAGTGACAAGGTAGGCTTATTTATTTTCGCTTGTCGTCCCTATCTATGTAGGCAAGCAGTGCAATTAAAAACGTCGCAAACAGAATCAAATCCTGAAATGAAAACATTTCCATCCGCACCACCTCCCTTCTCTTCGAGTCAGGGAGGTTTTCCACACCTTGTAACACGATTGCTCCAGCACAATCATATCACGGACAAATACCTATTGCAATATTTATTTTCATATTTGATTCGTACTTTCCCTATCCTATTACTGTACCTACAGCGCACCCATACTGACAACATCTCTACATGAGCCGGAATGTTTAATTTACAGGCACCAGCCGGTAGATCACAAAGTCATAGTACATAAAGTGAAACTGGAAAGCGGCTTCGCAGCTGTAATAAGGGCTGAAATCCGGCAGATCCCGCTCTGCAAAGGCATACAGCCAGATCTCTCCCGTCACATCCTCCAGCTGTTCCCACTGGGTAAACACCGTGGTATTCTGAAAAGGCGAAAAGGGCTCCAGATAACCGTATGCCATATACTGCTGCTCCGGATGGTAAATATTCAGGTACAGCGTATGGATCTCCGTTGCCATGATAATATCCTCGGGCTGCACGTTGTTTTCATAGAATTCCTCATATTCCTGCAGGCCCTTATCATACTCCAGCTGCAGCTCCGA
>JAGANP010000347.1 GCA_017624175.1 Lachnospiraceae bacterium
TGACTTCATTGTCAATCACAAGGGACCTCATGAGCTGTCCCTGATCGGCCGTGCCGACTGGAATGACTGTCTGAACCTGAACTGCTTCTCCGAGCATCCGGGCGAGTCCTTCCAGACCTTTGGTCCCAGCGAGGGCCCCGTGGCAGAGTCCGTATTTATCGCCGGTATGTTTGTAAAATACGGGGAAGAGTACGCACAGCTGTGTGAACTCATGGGCAACACCGAGGAGGCTGCTTATGCCAGAGCACAGGTGGCTGAAATGTATGACACCGTACTGGAGAGCGGCTGGGATGGCGACTGGTTTGTCCGTGCTTATGACGCTTACAGCCACAAGGTCGGTTCCAAGGAGTGCGAGGAGGGCCAGATCTATATCGAGCCCCAGGGCTTCTGTGTACTGGCAGGCATCGGCGTAAAAGAGGGCCTGGCAGAAAAGGCTCTGAACTCCGTAAAGGAGAAGCTGGATACCGATTACGGGATCATGATCCTGCAGCCCGCTTACACCAGGTATCACTTAGAGCTTGGTGAAGTATCCTCCTATCCCCCCGGATACAAGGAGAATGCCGGTATCTTCTGCCACAACAATCCCTGGGTATCCATTGCAGAGACCGTACTGGGCCGGGGCGACAGAGCTTTCGAGATCTATAAGAAGACCTGTCCCGCATATGTGGAGGAGATCAGCGAGATCCACCGTACAGAGCCCTATGTTTATTCTCAGATGGTAGCCGGCCGTGACGCCAAGTTCCACGGCGAGGCGAAGAACAGCTGGCTGACCGGTACCGCTGCATGGACCTTTGCCAATATCTCCCAGTACATTCTGGGCGTATATCCTACCCACTCCGGCCTGCAGATCAATCCCTGCGTGCCCAAGGGCTTCGGTGACTTCAATCTGACCCGTGAGTACAGAGGTGCGGTATACCATATCCAGGTACTGAATCCCAACGGTGTGGAGAAGGGCGTTGTATCCATGACTGTGGACGGCGCTGCTGTGGACGGAAACATCATTCCTTATGACGCTGCCAAGAAAGAAGTCAATGTGGTAGTGACCATGGGCTGAGATATCCCGGGAGCATTACTCCGTCAGAAATAATAGAAAACAAGAAACGGCCTGGCTGTAAAAGGCTGTGCCGTTTTTTATATATTTTTAAGGAATATTTTATTGACTGTCAGGGCAAAACAGACTATACTGCTCTTCGTACGATTTCGTACCAATTTGTCAGAACGGAAGAAATAATCAGGAGGGATATCATGAACGGCCGTATTTCCAAAGAAATGAAGCGCTATAACTATCTGTCCGGAGAAATGGAAGCTGTTTACCACGAAATGTCCTTACGGCTGGGCCTTTCCGACAGCGCCATGCGCATTCTTTATACGATCTGCAACGAGGGGGATTCCTGTCCTCTCCCGCAGATCCGCTGTCTCTCCGGGCTCAGCAAACAGACGCTGAACTCTGCCATCCGCAAGCTGGAAAACCAGGGGATCCTCTATCTGGAGCAGGTCAACGCCAAAAGTAAAAAAGCCTGTCTGACGGAGACAGGTAAGGAGCTGGCCGGGCGGACTGCCCTGCAGATTCTGCTGGCTGAAGACGCCATACTGGCATCCTGGCCGCAGCAGGATGTGGAAAAATATCTGGAACTAACCGATCGTTTTTTAGCGGCACTCAAGGAGAAATCCGCTCATCTCGGAAAAAATGTACAGGAGGTTATGTAAAATGATACAGTTATCCGACCACTTTGATTATAAACGCTTGCTGCGCTACACGCTTCCATCCATCATCATGCTGATATTCACTTCCATATACGGAGTCGTGGATGGGTTTTTCGTGTCCAACTTTGCAGGCAAAACCCCCTTTGCCGCTGTGAATTTCATCATGCCGGTGCTGATGATCCTGGGCTGCATCGGCTTCATGTTCGGCACCGGCGGCAGCGCCCTGATCGCCAAGACTCTGGGAGAGGGAAAAACGCAGAAAGCCAATGAGTTGTTCACTATGATTGTGGTGATTTCGGCAATCTGCGGTATTTTGCTGGGTGCAGGAGGTTTTGCGCTGCTGCGCCCCATCGCTGGCCTGATGGGTGCCGAGGGAGAACTGCTGGAGGGCAGTGTCCTTTACGGCAGGATCATCCTGCCTGCACTTCCTTTCTATATTCTGCAGTATGAATTCCAGTGCCTCTTTGCCACAGCCGGAAAGCCCAAGCTGGGGCTTGGCATTACCGTGGCTGCCGGACTGACCAACATGGTTCTGGACGCTCTGTTCGTCGCCGTATTTTCCTGGGGACTGACAGGAGCTGCCGCAGCAACCGCATTGAGCCAGTTCGTAGGCGGTTTCATCCCGCTGCTCTATTTCAGCCGCAAAAATACAAGCCTGCTGCGCTTCGTGAAATATAAATTCGACGGCAGTGCGCTGTTAAAGACCTGTACCAACGGTGCCTCCGAGCTGATGAGCAATATCTCCATGTCCATCGTGAGTATGCTCTACAATCTCCAGCTGATGAAATATGCCGGTGCTGACGGTATCGCTGCCTACGGCGTGCTGATGTATGTGAGCATGATTTTCCAGGCAGTCTTCCTTGGCTATTCCGTGGGCACGGCACCGATCATCGGCTACCATTACGGGGCGCAGAATCACCGGGAACTGAAAAGTCTGCTGAAAAAAAGCTGCACCATCGTGGGAATTTTCTCCGTGCTGATGTTTCTGGCCGGAGAATTGCTGGGGCGCCCTCTCTCTTTGCTCTTTGTGGGGTACGATGCGGAGCTTCTGGAGATGACCATACAGGCTTTCTCCATATTCTCTTTCTCATTCCTGTTTTCGGGACTGACCATCCTGGGGTCTTCCTTCTTCACTGCCCTCAGTGACGGCCTGACTTCTGCCCTGATTGCCTTTCTGCGAACCCTGGTGTTCCAGATTGCCGCCGTCATGCTCCTGCCGCTGATCTGGGGGCTGGACGGGATCTGGTTCTCCATCATCCTGGCAGAGGTCATGGCAATGCTGGTTACCGTACTGTTTTTGATCCTCAAGCGGAAAAAATATCATTATTAAAAGGACTGCGGCCTTTTTCCCAGCTGCCAGAACGCCACGGCGCTGGCAGCTGCCACATTCAGGGAGTCCACGCCGTGGGACATGGGAATCCGCACCGTATAGTCACAGTCTGCAATGGTATCCGCCGCCAGGCCGTCTCCCTCGGTGCCCAGCACAATGGCCAGCCTTTCCTCCTCGGCCAGGCGGGGCTCCTCCAGCGACAGGGAATCCTCCCGCAGTGCCATAGCCACGGTCTTAAAGCCCATTTCCCGCAGTCCGGAGATTCCGTTTTTCTGCGGATGTTTCTCATTGTCTCTTTTATCTTTCCCCTCCAGAAATGTCCAGGGAATCTGAAATACCGTTCCCATACTCACTCGGATCGCCCGGCGGTACAGGGGATCACTGCTGCCCGCCGTAAGCAGCACCGCATCCATGCCCAGAGCGGCGGCGGAACGGAAGATGGCCCCTACATTGGTGGGATTCATCACATTTTCCAGCACAGCGATCCGGCGGGCGTTCCGGCAGATCTCCTCTGCGCTTTTTCCGGGTCTGCGGTGCATGGCGCAGAGCATCCCCCGGGTCAGGGCGTAGCCGGTGATCTGCTCCAGCACGGCGAGCTCCGCCGTATAGACCGGGATCTCCCCGCATCGGGCGATCAGCTCCTGTCCCCGGCCAGCCGCCAGCTTCTCCTCCATCAGCAGAGAATGGGGCCGGTAGCCCGCATCCAGCGCCCGGCTGATCACCACCGGGCTCTCTGCGATAAACAGTCCCTCCTCCGGTTCATAGTAATGGGCCAGCTGCCCCTCGGAAAGCCGGGCATAAATATCCAGCTCCGGTGTATGAAAATCCTGAATTGCCACAGTCCTTGCCATTTTCCTCTCCCGTCTCTGCCAGCCTGTCTTGCTTTGCTTTCTACTGGCAGAGCTTTGCCACCACCTGATTGATGACACTGCCGTCCGCCTTGCCCTTGAGCAGGGGCATAACGGTCTTCATGACCAGACCCTTGTTTTTCTGTGCCACCAGATCGGCATACTTTTCTGTCAGGAAAGCCTCCACCTCCTCGGCGGACATCATTTTCGGCGCATACTCCTGGAAAATATCATATCTGGCCTGGTACTCCTTCAGCAGATCCTCCCGGGAAGCAGGGCAGGCTTCTATCTGCTCTTTCACGGTTTTGATCTCTTTCAGGATTACCCTGTCCACGATCTCCTCCGTAATATTGTCCCGGGTGCCCTCGTCAATAGCCACCTTCTTGGCAGCGGATACCAGTGTGGAAATGGCATCCTTGCGCACCTTGTCTCTATTTTTCATAGCTGCGATCATATCTTTCTGTAACTGTTCAAACTGCATTTTTCTGTCCTCTCTTTCTTTGCATTCCTAATCCCTCGTATCGCCCAGGCCTTTGCCTGCGCCATGACGCTTTCAAACCTATTATAGCGGCATTCCGGGAAATATGCCATATCTATTTCACGGAAATTGTGCTATACTGAAAACAAAGTTACTGTACACTCACAGGCTTGTCCCCTTGCGGTCAGGTCTGTCCCCCATACAACCGGCATACCGGGTTATTTGCCTCCCGGGAAAATCCGGTTTCGGAAAGGCAGGACGATCTTTTGAACGCTTTCAGAAAGTATTACCGGCTTCTGCCAGGAACAATCTGCTGCATACTGCTGCTGTTTCTGCTTGTACCCACCGGGAACTGCAGGGCGGCGGACAGTACACTCTTTTCCCGTTACTATAATGAGGAGGGGCTGGGACGCCGCACCCTCCCCTGCTATCCGCCCTACCATGGCATCTATGCACACCGGCGGCATTTTCTCTGTGAAAAGGAACCACGGTCCGCACAGGAGATCACGGGATATATGGAGGAATTTTCTCTCCCGGTACAGACCATCGGGGAAGTGCAGGACCGCTATGTCAGCCGCAGCACAGAAATGCTTTCCCTGCTGCCGAAGCAGCTCCGTTACCTGTATGCGGACTATGGCTGGCATTTCTATGTGACCGCTGAGGACATTGCCGTAACGGAATTTGACGGGGAATACGCCTCTGTCAAGGGCGTCACCGATGTGGAACGCCTGTATATCAAGGTAGAAGCCCGGGATAACGCAACCGGCACCACGATCCTCCACGAATTCGGACATTTTCTGGACTACTGCTGTGATTTCCCCAGTGAAAAGAACGAATTCCTGGCGGTCATGGAACAGGAAACCGCTCTTGCCTCGGCCATGGGGATGGCATACGGGCTGGGCGATAATGAGGAATATTTTGCAGAAAGCTTTCTCTGGTACCTGACCGAGCCGGAGCAGATGGAAAGGCATGTCCCCCTGACCTACGCCTTTATCAGCCGCTGTCTGTCCGAAGACCTTTATACTGTGCATGCCAGGTAAGAGCAGATATGACACTTTTGCCGGTCTACCATTCTTTCCACGCATCTCCATAGCGTTCTGTCATCATCGCTTCCCATTCTTCCTGTTCATATACCTGAAGATTCGACCAAGGGCTGTCGTCTCTCCGGCTGACAGCCTCCATCAGTTTTTCGGGATCTACTAAATATTTCTTTGCCAGTGCAAAAATATCCTCCATTGCCACTTCCGATAAACTTTTCTCGCTTTCCGTACTTTCAACACTCTGGGACGCACTCACAATGTTATCTGTTTCCTGTACTTTTTGCTCTCCTATTGTGATTCGCCGGTACTCAAGACTGCCGTCGGCATGTTCCACCTCTTCTTCTGCCAGAACAATCTCACCTGTGGCAGCGTTAAAATACACTCTTGCAAGATTTCCGTTTTCGGAAATACCGATTACTCCCAGCATTAAAAATCTGTTATCTGGTGCTTCTGTCAGCGATCCATAGCTCAACTGAAAGTTATAGCCTGATACCCATTCCTCTTCCACTTCCGGATTTCCGCCTCTTATCCCCAGTTCCCGGGCTTTCTGTACGGCTTCCTCACATGTTATTTTCACCTCATCAATAGTAAACAATCCGCCATTTCCATTGCTGTCATAGTTCATGGTCAGCATGATTTCTCTGTTCTGAAACAGCATACTGACATAATTCTTCTGCTCATTCGCCAGATTCACATACCACCACTCTCTTTTTCCGTCTTTTCCGGCATCTATACTTCTCACCACATCATTATCGTAACTGTGAATCTCCGTAAGTTGTAAATTATCGTAGTATTTTGCGCCCTCCGCCAGCGCCAGTTCTACCACTTCCTCCATGGAA
>JAGANP010000005.1 GCA_017624175.1 Lachnospiraceae bacterium
AGTTCATTACCATCGCTCCCTACTTCCCTGAGTACAAGGTGTTTATTGAGGGCGCCGGCGCTTCCATGAAGCTGATCCAGCCCCACGCCGACACCCTGCAGATCGACGCCCAGGTCCTGGCTGATGCCATCGGCCCCAACACCAAGGGTGTGGTGATCAACTCCCCCAACAATCCCTCCGGCGTCATCTACACCGAAGAGACCCTGACCGCCGTGGCCAAAGTGTTGAACGCCAAGAGCGAAGAGTACGGCCACCCCATCTTCCTGATCTCCGACGAACCTTACCGCGAGATCTGCTTTGAGGGCTTCACCGTCCCCTGGCTTCCCAAGTTCTACGACAACACCATCGTTACCTATTCCTTCTCCAAGTCCCTGTCTCTGCCCGGCGAACGTATCGGCTACGTCCTGGTTCCCCAGACCGTCACCGAGTACGCCAAGGTGTACGCCGCCATCGCAGGCGCCGGCCGCTCCCTTGGCTACGTCAACGCCCCCAGCCTGTTCCAGCGTGTGGCCGCCGAGTGCTGCGGCATGACCAGCGACATCTCCATCTATGAGAACAACGCCAAGATGCTGGTCACCTCTCTGCGGGAGATGGGTTACGAGTGTGTACAGCCCCAGGGTGCCTTCTACCTGTTCCTGAAGGCTCTGGAGGAGGATGACCGCGCCTTCAGCCTGAAGGCCCGTGAATTTGACCTGCTGCTGGTGCCCGGCTCCGGCTTTGGCGCTCCCGGCCACTTCCGCCTGGCTTACTGCGTGCAGACGGAGATGATCCGCCGGGCCCTGCCCAAATTCAAGGCGCTGGCCGACTCCTATAAGTAAGTGATATAAAGCGGTGACAAGGGATTATCCTTGTCACCGCTGTTTGCTGCCTTTTGGCAGGTGCTGAGTGTGAGATGGGTCCGGGAGGACCATGGAAGGCGAAGTTCAAGGCCGCATTTCCGGGGAAATACGGCCTTGAAAAAATTTTTCAAAAAGGGGGTTGACTTCAATGCTTTTACGTGTTAAACTTCAACGCATGAAAGCGATAAAGTTTCGCCGATAAAGAAAGGATCTGGTTTCCGTGTTTATCAAAGTTGCCATGCTGGTCATCTTCTTCAGTGTCATGGTGGGCATTGGTATCTACTGCCGCAAAAATGCGACGGATGTCAATGGTTTTGTGTTGGGCGGGCGCTCTGTGGGGCCCTGGCTCACCGCTTTCGCTTACGGCACCTCCTATTTTTCCGCCGTGGTATTTGTCGGCTATGCAGGACAGTTCGGCTGGAAATACGGGATCGCCGCCACCTGGGCAGGCATCGGCAACGCCATCATCGGCTCCCTGCTGGCCTGGGTCGTGCTGGGCAGACGCACCCGGATCATGACACAGCATCTGGATTCCGCCACCATGCCCCAGTTTTTCGGCCAGCGCTTTAACAGCAAACCGCTGAAAATTGCGGCATCCGTGATTATCTTCATCTTCCTGATCCCCTACACCGCCTCCCTGTACAACGGACTTTCCCGGCTGTTTGGTATGGCTTTTGACATTGATTATTCGGTCTGCATCCTCCTGATGGCAGTGCTGACAGCCATTTACGTCATTGCCGGAGGCTATATGGCCACCGCTATCAATGACTTTATCCAGGGCATTATCATGCTCTTCGGCATTGTGACCGTCATCGCCGCCGTACTGAGAAGCAAGGGCGGCTTCATGGCAGCTTACGAAGGACTGGCCCATATCACCGATCCGGCAGTCACCGACACTCCGGGGATCTTTGCCTCTTTTTTCGGACCGGATCCCCTGAATCTGCTGTTTGTGGTCATCCTGACCTCCCTGGGCACCTGGGGACTGCCCCAGATGGTGCAGAAATTCTACGCCATCAAAAACGAGGAATCCATCAAAAAAGGCACCATCATCTCCACCCTGTTTGCTCTGGTGGTAGCCGGCGGCTGCTATTTCCTGGGGGGCTTCGGCAGACTGTTCTCTGATCAGATCGATATTGCCGCTAACGGCTACGATTCCGTGATCCCTACCATGCTGCAGGATCTGGGGCCCGCCCTGATTGCTCTGGTGGTGATCCTGGTGCTGTCCGCTTCCATGTCCACCTTAAGCTCCCTGGTCATCGCTTCCAGCTCCACCCTGACCATTGACTTTTTAAAGGAAACCTTCATGAAGCAGATGAATGAGAAAAAGCAGCTTCTGCTGATCCGGATCCTGGTGGTGATGTTCATTGCGATTTCCGCTGTTCTGGCTCTGGTTCAGTACAAGAGTTCCATCACCTTTATCGCCCAGCTGATGGGTATCTCCTGGGGTGCATTGGCCGGTGCTTTCCTGGCACCTTTCCTGTACTCCCTGTACTGGAAGAAGACCACCAAGGCCTCCTGCTGGGTATCCTTTATCTTCGGCTCCGGCCTGATGCTGGTCAATATGTTTGCCAAGAACATTCTGCCTGCCATCATGCAGTCTCCGATCAACTGCGGCGCCATTGCCATGCTGGCCGGTCTGGTCATCGTACCGGTGGTGAGCCTGTTCACCCCTAAGCCTGACCAGAAGCTGGTGGAGGAGACCTTTGCCTGCTACAATAAGGATACGGTGGTAAAGCAATCCACGGCACTGGGGAAATAGAATATGGATTTTTATAAAGTAAAAAAAGGAACTGCTGCAGCTGCGGCGGTTCCTTTTTCTATCATTATTTAATTCTGTTTCTGCAATACCTCTTATCCCACCGCAGAAAAGCTTAATCCAGCGGGCTCTCTGAAAGTGACCGTTCCCCCTCTGTACCCAATTCATCCGGGTCTATATAACCGGAACCGCCTACTATATCCATACCAGCACCATCCGTCTGTATGTCTTCATCTGCCTCCACAGAAGCCTCATTCAATACCCGCTCTCCATTTTCACTGCTGTTGGGGTCAATATAGACGGAATTCCCCACTGTGTCTACACCGTCCTCTGCTGCCCGAGACTTCGGGATATCATACTCAAGTTGAAATTCAAATGTACTTACCAGCAAAACCGAATTCTCAAGATACTTGTTCAATAACTTATTAAATTTCTGCAAATCCCTTTCCCATTGTTTATCAGATTCATAACTGATCTTATAATTTTCATCCAAAATCTGATTTCCCTCAGAATCAAAATGAAACACAAGCAATGTATAATAAATATCGCCTTGTGATTCATCTGGAAGATAGAACAGGATATAATCTTTATTCTTATCATTTACCAGATAGTAATATCCCCATCCCATATGCGGGATACCTACTTCTCCCGTCCATAACAAATTCTCCTCCTGCCCGTATACCTGAACTTTCGCAGGTATCTGTTCATCTGTTAAAATTCCCTCAAGATCTACGATTATCCTGTTATCTTTATCATCCTGTGTCACATCCGCATACCAGGTAATAACATTCCCGTTTCTCTCTCCCAGAAACTCACGTGCGGTATTACTGTCCGCCCTGCCACACCCCATCATGAGCAGGAAGCAAAATCCCATTATCAGAAATAAAACCGCCTGTATAACAATACTTTTACGCTTTTCCATCTCATTATCCTCTTATGATACCTTTTAATAGTTTGTAATATTAATTCTATTGGATGTGCCTATGTAAGTAGAGTAATCATAGTAATAACGAAGTATTGTATCGTACGAATCTCCATTCATAGCCATAGACAAACAGCCTGATTGACTCATTTGTCCACTATATTGAGTGCCATCTGTAGCATGATAATGTATTTCAAAGATGTCATCTGTTCCACCATTTAAGATTGCTAGTCTGTCTATGTACATTAAAACAGTGTCTTCATAAGTTCTATAATTTGAAGATAAAGCAGCACGAGAATTGTATAAAAAATTCTGATCGCTAGAATTATCCTTGACATCTGCATAATACGGTTCAAAATCCCATTTCGGATTTTCAGTATAATACCATGCATACATTTTACTTGCCAAGGCGCCTGCATAACCATAAGCAGGATATGAATGGAAATAACTTATATACCATTCTTCAGGCAACACATTATTTAGGTATGTACTAAAAGGTAATGTCTTTGTACGTACCCCATAGTAATTATAATTAGTGCTCTTGGTAAAATACACGGTAATTTCGGAGGGACATGAAATCGCTGATGCCCTGGATTTAGTATTTGTGTTTTCCACTCCCGAAATTCTATATATTTTCCATTCTCCATCCTCTTTTATCAAAACATAATTGTGTTCGTTAATTCCTGAATTCATCTTCAAGTCATTAGCACTATATATGATATTTTCTCTAACTCTAAATACTAACACATCAGAGAACATCTCCTTTTCCTGTGCAGCTATTTGATCATTTTCCGCTGCAATCGAAATAATTTCTCTCCTCTCTGTGGAAAAAAATTCATCAGTTCCGCAATCACGGATATACTCTTTCATCTCTTCCTGAATCTCCGATTCAAATAAAGAGATATATTTCCATACATTATGCTCATTTACCGCATTGGCATACTCATATATCAGCTGAACAGGTGTACTCTCTGTTTCTGATTCTGCACAAACCTGAATACTTAATACTGTTATTAAAAATGCAGCTGCACAGCATATCATCAGTGAAATTAATCTTTTGTCTTTTTTCTTCATTATCTTCCACCTCATTTTCCCAGTTTTTTTAATATCCCTATGCAAATCTTTATAAGATATTTTTATTCTATCATATTTCTTTTAATTTGCAAATATAATTCCAATCAGATCTTCCATGCTTTTATCCACAGTTACTCTATTCCCATAAATCGTAATAAGCAACTTTAAAAAGCAGCAAAAATATAAGGAATCCTCATTCTTTTTGTAGTAGAATTAAATCATCACACAAAATCTACAGTAAAGAAAAGGATTCCTTATCCATATCAGGATCAGGGAGTAAAATTCCGAGCAAGCCACTGCGCAACGCCGTCTTCCTCGTTAGATAAAATAATATCCGTAGCATATTTTTTTAAATCTTCATGCGCATTTTCAACTGCATAACTTTCATCAGCCACTTCAAACATATCTACATCGTTTTTTCCATCCCCAACGGCAACTACTTTTTCACAGCCTAATAATGCCTTTAATTGTCTGACCGCATTTGCTTTAGAGGCATTTAAAGGCATAATTTCCAGCCATTGTTCGTTGGTATATCTATCTGTCTGATAGACACAGTGAAATATGTTCTTATATTTCTCATACAATGGTTTAAGCTTGTATGGTTCATCTATACAAGTGATATAGAAAAGTTTTCCTGATTTCAGATCAGCGGCGGCATTTACTGCATGAGTACGGGCATCCCCCTTTCTGCTATCCAGAAATTTCTGCATTCCCTCCGTACACAATTCCGGTACAAATGAAAATTTCTCTTTTCCGTCTATGTATGCGTACACTATGGGATAAACTCTGTTTGCAAATAAATCCTCTAACATCTCATACACCATAGCATCAAAATAGTTTGCAATCAGGATATCCTCCGTTACATTATCCATCACAAAGGCTCCGTTGTATACAATTAACGGAATTTTGGCAACTAATCCCTTGGTGACTTTCTTTGCAGTTACCAAAGACCGGGCGGTTGCATAGGAAAAAATCATCCCTCGTTCAGTCAAATCATTTATCACACGATTCGTGAAGTCGGACGTTCTCTCATGTTTTCTTAACAAGGTTCCATCCAAATCGGATACATACAACGTTTTCATACTTTATCCCTGATTCTGCTGGGCCACCAGCCGATCTGCGCCGTATTTCTTCCGCAGGGCAGGCTTCTCAATCTTACCCGTGGCATTCCGGGGCACCTCTGCAAAGATAATCTTCTTGGGTCTCTTATACCGGGGCAGTTCCGTGCAGTAATTCATGATCTCCTCTTCACTGCAGGTCATTCCCTCCTTGACAGAGATAATGGCGCCGGTAATCTCTCCCAGACGCTTGTCCGGCAGGCCGATCACCGCCACATCCTTCACTTTCTCATAGGCGCTCAGGAAATTCTCAATCTGTACCGGATAGATATTTTCGCCTCCGCTGACGATCACATCCTTTTTCCGGTCCACCAGGAAGATAAAGCCGTCCTCATCCTGCATGGCCATATCCCCGGTACACAGCCAGCCGTCCTTCAGTACAGCCGCCGTAGCCTCCGGGTCGTTATAATAGCAGGTCATAACACCGGGGCCCTTGACACAGAGCTCACCCACTTCTCCCTGGGACACCGGCTGCCCATTCTCATCCACAATCTTGCATTTCCAGCGGTAGCCGGGCACACCGATGGCCCCTACCTTATGGATATTTTCTATTCCCAGATGGACACAGCCCGGTCCTGTGGACTCCGACAGACCGTAGTTGGTATCATACAGGTGATGGGGAAAATATTCTTTCCAATGCTTAATCAGAGAGGGGGGCACCGGCTGAGCGCCGATATGCATCAGTCTCCACTGCTTCAGATCATAGTCCTCCAGCTTCAGATCCCCCCGATCCAGGCTGTCCAGAATATCCTGCGCCCAGGGCACCAGCAGCCAGACAATGGTGCAGTGCTCTTTGGATATGGCGTCCAGAATGATCTCCGGCGTAGTTCCTTTCAGCAGCACCGCCTTGCTGCCCGCACACAGACTGCCCATCCAATGGAACTTGGCACCGGTATGGTATAGAGGCGGAATGCACAGAAATACATCGTTTCGATCTGTCAGATGGTGCTTCTGCTCCATCTGGGCCGCCTGCATCAGGCTCTCATGATTGTGCAGGATCGCCTTGGGAAAACCGGTTGTACCCGAGGAAAAATAGATGGCGGCATCGTCATCCTCCTCCAGGCGAATCAGAGGCGGCTGACTGGAACAGTCTGCCACCAGCTCCCGGTAGCTCTCCGCAAAGGTGGG
>JAGANP010000348.1 GCA_017624175.1 Lachnospiraceae bacterium
GGGAGACTCCAATGACTATTTCGGCAAGGGCTTATCCGGCGGCAAGCTGGTGGTATACCCGCCCAAGGGCAGCCAGTTCAAGGCCGAAGAGAATATCATCATCGGCAATGTGGCTATGTACGGCGCCACCAGCGGCAAGGCATTTATCAACGGTGTGGCGGGAGAACGCTTCTGCGTGCGTAACTCCGGCGCCAGAGCAGTGGTAGAGGGCGTGGGTGACCATGGCTATGAGTACATGACCGGCGGCTGCGTGGTGGTGCTGGGACGCACCGGAAAGAACTTTGCCGCAGGTATGAGCGGCGGTGTAGCCTCTGTGCTGGATGAGAGCAACGACCTGTATAAGCGCCTGAATAAGGAGATGGTATCCTCCTATGAGATCACTTCCAAATATGACGTACTGGAGCTGAAAGAAATGATCAAGGAGCATGTGGCAATGACCGGCTCTGCCAAGGGCAAGGAAGTGCTGGAGCATTTCGGAGAGTATTTGCCGAAATTCAAAAAGATCATTCCCCATGACTACGAGAGGGTCCTCAAGACCATCGTGCAGATGGAGGAAAAAGGGCTCAGCGCCGAGCAGGCTCAGATTGAAGCATTTTATGCCAATACACGAAAATAAATTGCGTGACTCAAACAGCAGGATTCAGGATAGTGCGCTGATCCATGTGCGCTGGCCAGGATACTGCGGAACTAAAATGGAGGGAAGAAATGGGAAAACCAACAGGTTTTATGGATTATAAAAGAGAGGTGTCCGCTTCGGAGGCGCCTCTGGAGAGAATCAAGCATTTTCGGGAATTTCATGAGCACCTGCCCCGGGAAAAGCAGCAGCTGCAGGGGGCACGCTGTATGGAGTGCGGTGTCCCGTTCTGTCAGTCGGGTATGATGCTCTGCGGTATGGCCAGCGGCTGTCCGCTGCACAACCTGATTCCGGAGTGGAACGATCTGGTATATAACGGCAACTGGGAGCAGGCCTACCACCGTCTGAAAAAGACCAGCAGCTTCCCGGAGTTTACCTCCCGGGTGTGTCCGGCTCTTTGTGAGGCAGCCTGCACCTGCGGACTGAACGGAGATCCGGTGGCTACTAAGGAAAATGAGTATGCCATTATTGAATATGCCTATGAGCAGGGGTATGCCGTGGCCAATCCCCCCAAAGTGCGTACCGGGAAAAGGGTGGCAGTCATCGGCAGCGGCCCCTCCGGTCTGGCAGCGGCGGATCAGCTGAATCAGAGAGGACACAGCGTAACGGTGTTTGAACGCTCCGACAGGGTGGGGGGCCTGCTGATGTACGGCATCCCCAACATGAAGCTGGAGAAGCATATCATTGACCGCAAGGTAAAGATCATGGAGTAGGAGGGTATCGTCTTCCAGACCGGTGTGGATGTGGGCAGGGATGTGAAAGCCAGCAAGCTGCTTCACGATTTTGACCGGGTGGTTCTGGCCTGCGGCGCTTCCAATCCCCGGGATATCAATGCACCCGGCAGGGATGCCAAGGGAATCTATTTTGCCGTGGATTTCCTGACGGCCAATACCAAGAGCCTGCTGGATTCTGATTTTGCGGATAAAAAATATGTGGATACCAAAGGAAAAGCCGTGGTGATCATCGGCGGCGGCGATACCGGCAACGACTGTGTGGGTACGGCTATCCGTCATGGAGCAAAATCCGTGACCCAGATTGAGATGATGCCCAAGGCCCCCGACAAAAGGGCGGAGAACAATCCCTGGCCCGAGTGGCCAAAGGTCTGCAAGACTGATTACGGTCAGGAGGAAGCCATCGCCGTATACGGTCATGATCCCCGGATCTATGAGTCCACGGTAAAGGAGTTTGTGAAAGATAAGAACGGCAATCTGAAAGCAGTGAAGATCGTGAAGCTTTCCTGGGTAAAGGATCCGGAGACCGGCCGCATGAATATGCAGGAGGTACCCGGCAGCGAGCAGACCCTGGATGCGGATATCGTGCTGATCGCCGCAGGCTTCCTGGGGAGTCAGAGCTATGTGACGGATGCCTTTGGGGTGGAGCGGAATGAGCGCACCAATGTAAAGACAGCGCCGGGCCGGTACCGCACCAGCGTAGAGAATGTCTTTGTGACCGGAGATATGCACCGGGGTCAGTCTCTGGTGGTATGGGCAGTCCGTGAGGGCCGGGAAGCAGCCCGGGAAGTGGACGAGAGCCTGATGGGATACTCCAATCTGGTAGTGCAGTAAGAGAGGAAGAGTGCAGAAACAGCCGAAAGCATGCCTGAAAGGGCGGCATTCGGCTGCTGCATTCCTAATCTATCTCATCCCTTTTCTATATGAGATTGAAATTCCTCAATGCTTTTTGCTCTGGCCGCTGCTTTAAGCCATAGACGCAGAGTATCCGTGCGCTCCTCCGTGTTAATCATGCTGCATATATCCTCCGGAATCTCCCCCAGGTCTTCCAGAAGATCGATAATTGCACTTCTGCTGCAGTTAAGCTCTCCCTCAACCTTGCCTTTTTCCAGAATATTCTCCGACAAGTTGCACATGGTCTGCATCCTCCTTTCCAGCTCTACGGTCATTATCATGCCGTATTCCTCTTCCAGTATGCGTTTCTTTTCCTCTGTATTTACCCGGGAAAGCAGATGTTCCAGCATGGCAATCAGTATATTCCGGGAGGGTTCTATATTTTCGCCGTCCCGGATATTGATGATGATTCCCTGCATCAGATCCATCTCTGATGATTCCTGCTTTGGCCCGAATACCATCTTTCTGACCAGCTGAAGCTCTTCAATGGAATCTCCATTCTCCTGATTATCCATACAGATCCAGATGCTCCGCACTTTCTTCAGATCATCATAATTGCTGCCATGGAACTCTGTAAACTTCTGAGCGGAAATCATCCTTGCCAGATAGAATACAATTCTGTTTTCCAGATGATAGCCCAATTTGCCGGGATCTGAAGACTTCTGTGCTTCTATATTGATCAGGAATTTCATCTCCGAATCCCTGTGATATGCCTGAAAACGGATATCAAAGCGGATTACGCCCTCTCCCGGAATATTGTCCTCTGTAAGGGACTCCTGCATACGTCCCAGATTAGTCAGCCCGGGATCCACAGGCACGGCGGCTACTTCAATCTTATCGCCGATACAACCCGTAATCTCTTCAAGGGTCATATCCTGAAATTCCCGGATGGTATATTTCAGAATCCATGAAAGTATCTGTTTGTCTGCCAGCAGGAATTTTACATTGGTATCATAAGCGGCGGCAGCGTTTGTAGCCTCCACCGCCTGTGCTAAATTGGTTTCTGTCATTTGCTTTTCCCCTTTTATCCGAATGCTCGTGTAATACTGAATTTCGGGTGGGGAATCCGGCAGTATTATCCTCATTATATCTGATCTGCAGGTGAAAATCAATTCTCAGCAGGTCTTCCCTCCACCAGAAAAATACAGAAAGATGATAGAATAAAAAATAGAGAAAACGCAGATCCGTCATCTTTACATACGAATCTCCTGTTTTCTCTATCCATTGTATTTAGCATTGTAAGCTGTCCATGCAGTTTTGTCAAGACCTATATTTCCTGAGTTTCCGCAGTTTTATCCGCAGGATCCTAAAATATAAGGAAATTTATTGCCGACATGACCTAGGGCTGCAGGATTAGCTTCTCCGCCCCCGTACAGGCCATTATATCTTTCTCTGTCTGCTGATAAAATGTACGGAATCGTTCAGGACAGGTAATGATAAGCTCCGGAATAGCGTCTTTCATGGACAGCTGATTCTCGGTTTTGTTTTTCCGTACCTGGGCAATCACTTCTTTCAAATGTTCGCCAAACTCGATATAGATTCTTTCCTCCGTTCCTGTCTCCCAGAGCGTCTGATGCAGGGAGAGTTCCTTTTCGTATTTCCGGTAGAACTCCTGATAGATATATTCCGTTACATAGGGCGTATAGATGGCATACAGCTTTATAATCCCCAGAAGTCCATAATATACAGCAATCTGTCCGGAATATCTCTGGGCGGCGCCGTGCTTTTGAGGCTGATACAGCCGCTCCTTGGCGATCTCAATATAGTAATCGCAGAAATCCTTCCAGAACAGCGTATCAATTTCATGCCTGGCCTGACCGATCTCATACTCCTCCAGCAGCGCCCGGGCACGCAGGGTTGTCTCGTTTACCCGCTGTAAGATCCATCGGTCTACAGGCAGCAGCTCCGCCGGATCATATTCCTCCGGTTTTGTAAAATCCTCCAGCTGCAGAATGGCAAAGCGGGCGGCATTGTACAGCTTCTGAATAAATCTTCGGGCAGTCCTTAATTCCTCTTCACTGAAAAAGGTATCCGTTCCCAGCTTGCTGTTTGCGGCCCAGTACCGAATGGCGTCGGCGGAATGGGTTTCGATCAGCTCCATGGGAGAACCGGAAGCATTGTTCTTGGATTTGCTGATCTTTTCACCGGGCTTGGCCAGAACGTAGCCGCTGATCATAATGTCCCTCCAGGGGATCTGCCCGGTATGGTACAGGCTCTTTACAATAGAGTAAAAAGCCCAGGTGCGGATAATTTCATGGGCCTGACACCGCATCCCCATGGGCAGAATTTTTCCGGAAATATCATTTTCTTCTCCGTATCTGGCATTAATCAGCGTTGTTACGGAGGAGGTGGCCCAGGTATCCAACACCGCCTCCTCGGGAGTAAACGCATTACATCCGCAATCGCAGGGCTTAAGCGGACGGCTTTCCAAAGGATTTACAGGTAACTGTTCTTCCTCAGCAAATAGGGGCTTCTGACAATTCCGGCAATACCACACGGGGAAAGGTACTCCGAAATAACGCTGTCTGGAGATACACCAATCCCATTTCAGGTTTTCCACCCAGGTCTGATAGCGGCTTTTCATATGCGCCGGGTGCCAGTGAATTTCGTCCGCTGCTTTCAGAAAAAGCTCTCTGTCCGATAAAATGTCAATATACCATTGCCTGGACGGGATAAATTCCACCTCATTTCCGCAGCGTTCGTGAATGCCGATCATATGGCTGATTTTTTCCTGCTTTACCAGCAGCTTCTTCTCCCGCAGAAGCTCTATGATACGTTCCCGCCCTTTCCGGATCTGCATTCCGCCGATATAGGCTACAGCTTCCTGAATCGTTCCGTCCTGCAGAATGATTTTTTTGTAGGGAAGGCGGTGCTTCTGGTACCACTGAGTATCCGTTGAATCGCCAAAGGTTGCGCACATTACCGCCCCCGTTCCCTTATCCATGGCAACCGATTCCTCGGCCAGGATCGGAACGGTAAAATCATACAGGGGAACAATCGCATTCTGCCCCACAAATTTCTGATATCTTGCATCGTCAGGATGCACAAAAATACATACACAACCGGCAAGCAGCTCCGGCCGGGTGGTGGCAATCGGCAGATCGCCCAGCGGCGTTTTAAAGTGCAGATAGTTAAATGTGGTTTCACATTCCTTTGTCTCCAGCTCTGCCTGGGCAATGGAGGTTTGACATTCCGTACACCACAGTACCGGCGACTCTTTCATATAGGCTTTATTTTCCTTGGCCAATGCAATAAAGGATTTCTGGGATATTTTCTGGGACAGATCCGATATGGTCCGGTACTGCAGATTCCAGTCTACGGAAAAGCCCAGCCGTTTCCAGAGATTTTGAAACTCCGTCTCGTATTTCCCGATGGTCTGCAGGCACTTTCTGCGGAACTCGCTTCTGGGTAAAGCGTTGGCGTGTATTTTTTCTTCCTTCTCCACCAGACGTTCCGTGGGTAACCCATTATCGTCGAAACCAAAAGGATAAAATACATCATATCCCTGCATTCGTTTGTAGCGGGCGATCATTTCTGCCTGTGTATAGGAAAATACATGCCCGATGTGCAGCTTCCCGCTTACGGTTGGCGGCGGAGTATCAATGGAGAAAATTTTCCTATCCCTGCCGTTCCGATACCGGTAAATCTGCTGCTCTTCCCAGAACTTCTCCAGTTCCTTTTCTGTGGTGTGAAAATCATACTTCCTGTCCATGCGGATACCTCCTTATTTTGCGCTTTGCATCCGTAACTTTTCCGGGGACTTTCGGATAAACTGCTGTTAAATAGACTGCAAAACAGACAAAAAAATCGCCCTGAGCAAACGCTCAGGGCGAACTGACATGTCCGTGGCACCACCTGAATTCAGAAAGACTTCTGCACTCCTTACAATACGGGAATGCTCTGCGTCATTCCGATATCGCTTCCCTTGATAACGGTGGGAATCTCCGTTGGCATCTACTGGGAAATACTCCGTTCAATCCAAAGCTCTAAGGTCACTTCCATACTTCCTTCACGAAAGCTTTCACCAGCCGCTTTCTCTCTGTGGATCCGGAATTGCATGTACTTCTCCTTGTCAATGCTTTTTTGTCTGTAATGGTTATTGCGATTATAGCATATATATTTCCGCTGTCAAGATTTTTTGAAAAAATACTTGCCAAACCGCAGAAAAAGCGGTTAAATAGTACTGGTAGTATTACATATACTGATTAAAAATACGGAAAGGTATGGTTATAATACAATGGCTGACCAGTTAGTACCCAAGGGATATCACTCCCAGCTGAATCTGTATGAAACCCAGATTGCCATCAAGACAGTAAAAGACTTTTTCCAGACCCTGCTGGCGGAGCGTCTGCATCTGCTGCGTGTGTCCGCACCGCTTTTTGTGGATCCTGCCTCCGGTATGAATGACAATTTAAACGGTGTGGAGCGACCGGTGAATTTCGATATCAAGGAGCAGGACGGCCGGGAGGCGGAGATCGTACAGTCGCTTGCAAAGTGGAAGCGTTATGCGCTGCAGAAATACGGATTTTCCGCAGGCGAGGGCCTGTATACGGATATGAGCGCCATCCGCCGGGACGAGGTCACGGACAATATCCACTCTATCTATGTGGATCAGTGGGATTGGGAGAAGATCATCACCAGAGAAGAGCGGAATCTGGATACCCTGAAAGAAACTGTGCGCACCGTGTACAAGGTACTGCGCAAGACCGAGAAATACATGGCGATCCATTATGACTACATAGAGGAAATCCTGCCTCATGATATCTTTTTCATTACCACCGGGGAGCTGGAGGAGATGTTCCCTGATTATACGCCAAAGGAGCGGGAGTACTACATTGCCAAGGCCAAGGGGGCGGTCTGCATCATGCAGATCGGGGATGTGCTGGAAAACGGCGAACCCCATGACGGCCGTGCGCCGGACTATGACGACTGGGCGCTGAATGCGGATATTGTGGTATACTATCCGGTGCTGGATATTGCGCTGGAGCTGTCCTCCATGGGTATCCGTGTGGATAAGGAGGCTCTGCTGTCCCAGCTTCAGAAGGCGGGATGCCAGGAGCGTGCCGAGCTGCCGTTCCAGAAATCCATTATTGAGGAGAAGGTTCCGTTTACCATCGGCGGCGGTATCGGCCAGTCCCGAATCTGTATGTTTTTCCTGCGCAAGGCGCATATCGGAGAAGTGCAGTGCTCCCTGTGGCCGGAGGAAGTGATGAAAGAAGCGGAAAAGGTGGGGCTGCAGCTGCTGTAAGCTCTGCTATATAGGAATAGATTTTTTTAAAGCCGGTTTGCAAAAAGTAAACCGGCTTTTGCTGTAAATAGCTCTTGCAATTCTCGAACGTATGTGCTATATTTATATCGAACAAACGTTTGCGAACCTGATTACATATTTTCCGTGAACACCTATGGAGGCGCAGAATGGGATTGTTGGAGATTGCAGAGGAGAAAGTACAGATACAGGCGCCGGGAGCGGCGGAAAACAGTTCCTTAAGTCTGATGGAAAAGCTGGGGATCCTGACGGACAGCGCCAAGTATGATGTGGCCTGCACCAGCAGCGGTGTGGAGCGCAAGGGCAACGGACGGGATCTGGGCAGCTGCGTCAAGGCGGGGATCTGCCACAGCTTTTCCAGTGACGGCAGGTGCATTTCGCTGTTGAAGATCCTGATGACCAATGAGTGTATTTATGACTGTAAATACTGCATTAACCGGCGTTCCAATGACGTGCCCAGAGCCACCTTTACCCCCGAGGAGATCTGTCGGCTGACCATGGAGTTTTACCGGCGCAACTATATTGAGGGACTCTTTTTAAGCTCCGGGATCATCGAGAGCCCCGGCAGAACCATGGAGCTGATGTATCGGACGCTGTATCTGCTGCGGAATGTGTACCGATTCAACGGGTATGTTCATGTGAAAGCCATTCCCGGCGCACCGCCGGAGCTGATTGAGATGACCGGTTATCTGGCGGATCGTATGAGCGTGAATCTGGAGCTGCCCACAGCGGAGGGGCTGCGGGAGCTGGCGCCGAATAAGCACCGCAAGAATATCCTGACGCCCATGCGCCAGATTCAGAATGGGATCCAGGTAAACCAGCATGACCTGATGCTCTATCGCCATGCACCGAAATTCGTAGCCGGAGGCCAGTCCACCCAGATGATTATCGGAGCCACGGGGGAGAACGACTACCAGATTCTGAATGTGGCGGAGAGTCTGTATCAGAAGTTTGCCTTAAAGCGGGTCTTCTACTCGGCATTTGTGCGGGTGAACGACGACAAAGCTCTGCCAGCCCTGCCCGGCGGGCCGCCGCTGCTGCGGGAGCACCGTCTGTACCAGGCAGACTGGCTGCTGCGGTTTTATGGATTTGCCGCTCAGGAACTGCTGGATGAAAAACGTCCCTTTTTTAATGTGATGCTGGATCCCAAGGAAGATTGGGCGGTGCGGCATCTGGAGCAGTTCCCGGTAGAGATCAACCGGGCACCCTATGAACGTCTGCTGCGGGTGCCGGGGATCGGCGTGCGCAGCGCCCGGCGGATTGTGGCAGCCCGCCGCAGCGCCAGACTGCGCTTTGAGGATCTGCGCAGAATCGGTGTGGTGATGAAGCGGGCCGTTTACTTTATCACCTGCGATGGACGGATGATGTATCCCACCAGGCTGGAGGAGGATTATATTGTGAGGAATCTGACCGGCCAGAAAGAACGGGTGCAGTTTGGCAGCGACGGCATGAGCTACCGCCAGATGAGCCTTTTCGATGACGGGCAGTACAGCCTGCAGCCCCGGGAGGGGGATGCCTATCGGACAGTAACCGGACAGCTGTAGCGGCAAACAGCCAGTGGCTTAGCAATGGTATATGCAGGCACCGTTCACAGGGGAGGAAATGAAAATGCGGGTGTATCAGTGTGAGGATAGTCTGGAGGGGGTCTTTACGGCCATATTTCGGGCCTATGAGGATCGTGCGGATCATCAGACGACCTGGATCAGGACAGATCAGGAGTTGATGCTCTTTGGAGAGTATATACCGGTGGAGACGGACCCTGAAAAAGCGGAGAAAGTGCTGCGGACCCTGCACAGGCGTTTTGGACAGAGAGATGCGGAAACCCTGGAGCTGGCGCTTATGACGCCTGAGGCAGAGAAAGCCCAGGCAGTATACCGGACTGTGGTCTATGGCCTGCGCAGCAGGCCTGCACCCGGACATCTGCTGGATCACCAGACGGATTCCTATGTGATGCAGACTTTTCGGCTGGCGCAGAAAGCCGGACGGGAATACGGACAGCTGCGGGAGTTTATCCGGTTCCGGGAGCTGGAGCAGGGGATTCTGTATGCGGAGAATTGTATGAAAAACAGAGTGCTTCCCTATCTGATGGCGCATTTTGCAGACCGCTTTCCCCAGGAGAATTTTGCCATACGGGATATAGGACGGGAACTTCTCGGGATTCATCCGGCAGGCGGGGAGTGGTATCTGACGGGCAGCCGGGAACTGCTGCAGGCTCTGCGGCAGAGCGGCTATTCGGGGCAGGAGCTGGCCTATGAGGAACTATTCAGATATTTTTGTCATA
>JAGANP010000349.1 GCA_017624175.1 Lachnospiraceae bacterium
AGGGATTCGAACCCCCGACCCACGGCTTAGAAGGCCGTTGCTCTATCCAGCTGAGCTACGGACACATGTCCGGCGTTTCAACCGCACTGACGAAAGATATTGTATCGTAGAAAAACAGGTTTGTCAACTATTTTTGTCTTTTTTTTCTATAAAATTAGATTTTAATAATTCTTGACACTTTTTTCCTGCTATTATATAATGTTTTTGCTTGCCGGGGTGTGGCTCAGCTTGGCTAGAGCGCCTGGTTTGGGACCAGGAGGCCGCAGGTTCGAATCCTGTCACCCCGATCGTCAAAAAGCTCATATAATTGGGCTTTTTTTATTTTCGTAACAAAATCCATGACAAATATGCATAAATGGACCATTATTATTTTTTCTCCTATTTAAGTCCACTATATGATCTTTCTTTTTTACAAATACAGAGCCCAAGTGGACTTATGCCCAAAAAGTACACTGTATAGTCCACTTTCTTCTCTAGAAAAGTGGGCCGCACAAAGTATTTTTTACTTATAAGTCCATTTTATTGGCATATAGTACGGAAGTCAACGAAAAAGCAAGCAAAAGTGGACCATGGAAAAGAACTTTTCCATATATGTCCATCCTTCCGAAATTTTTTCCCTCGTTTGCATTATGAGGATTGTTGAAACCATTTTTATTCCTATCCGGTAAAGTCTCCTCTCGTTTTTTGGCACAATCAAAGTAACCGCCAGTAAATATTTCTTTTCTTCCGCTTCCGGCTTTGCTTTCACCACACTGCTTAGAAAGCAGCCCCTCAAAAAACAACCTGCAGTTGATTTTTACAACTACGTTTCCCTTTTATTCAACCGTGATTTGTGATATGCTGGATACACGTCATAGAATACGAATAAGAGGACAGATCAAATATGGAAAACACTTTCAGCACCAATCTGAGAGCCCTTCGAAAAAAAAGAGGCATCACCCAGGAACAGCTGGCCGATGCCGTGGGCATTTCCCCCCAGGCAGTGTCCAAATGGGAGACCTCCAGCTATCCCGATGCGCAGCTTCTGCCTGCGGTTGCGGATTATCTGGGCGTTACCATCGATGAACTCTTCGGCAGGAAGCAGGAGGAACCATGCCTGCATGACCGGATCATCCGCTACCTGGCAGAGCTGCCCCGGGAAAAATATTTCCGGGAAGCCTTTGGACTGTGCCGGGCAATAGCGCTCTCAGCCATTTCCCCCAATGGCAAATACGATCCTCTTCCTGACAATATCAGCAAGCAGCGAAACGGCGAGAACTACACCCAGGTCACCTGCCAGGGCGGCTGGCTGCAGGGCCGCAACACCGATGATCTGCAGTATTACCTGCTGATGCCGGAACCCGAGGAGGGATATGACAGAGTGCTGGCCTATGAGGAAAAATATGTGGAGTTTTACTCCTTTCTGACCATCCCCAACGCCCTCCGGGCCATGTATTTTCTTGCGGGTCAGCAGAGCTCCCTGTTTTTCACCGCCGGGACCCTCGCCCACGAGCTGGGAACCGACAGAGAAAATGCCCGGCAGATCATTGAGGGAATGTTAAAATTTTCCTTTATCTGGGAGGCTACCTTAAACAACGGGCAGAACAGTGAAAAGATATACCAGTATCTTGCCAGCTGCCATTTCGTGGCCTTTATGACCTTCACCCGCACTTTGCTCAACCGGCCCTGCAGCTTTAACAATCAGATGAACGACCGCAGTACCCCCTATTTCCGAAACAATACTTACCAAAACCGCTAATACACATCCGGACACGGATCAGTGCAGTATCGCAGGAAAAATCTGCGATATGCATGGAAAGGAAAATATGTTTAAAACACAAAAACAGGAACCCCAAAATGAACTGCACACCGAGTACGGTATTCTCAGCAACTCTGTCTACATATTAAAGAAGATCCGGCAGTACCGCCCGTTTCTGCTGCTTCTCATGGGGATCGGCATCATCACCAATTCTGCGACCTCCTACCTGTGGAGCTTCATCGGCAAATTTGTCATCGACATCGTACAGCAGCAGGCTGCCAGTCCCGATAAGGACATTGCGCCGCTTTTAAAGCTGCTGCTGATCATCACCGCCGTTGAACTGCTCCTCTATATCCTTAACACCATTACCGACAATAAACGCTGGTATTATTTCATCGATGTGCGCATGCATATGATCACCGAACGTGTATCCAAGGTGCTTTCCATGAATTACCAGATGCTGGAGCAGCCCAAAATCCTGGATATGCACCAGAAAGGTTCCCAGGCCACCGGCGGCAACAACAACGGCGTGGAGGGGCTGATGTACTCCGTTTACAACCTGGGGGTTCAGCTTCTGCTGCTTCTGGTCACCGTTTCCGCTGTGACAGTGCTGGACTGGCGTATGCTGCTGATCCTGACAGGAATATCCGTCCTGCAGTACCTGTTTTTCCGCTACACCGTCCAAAAGGACAAAAAGCAGGTCTGGGATATGCTGTCTCCCACCTGGCTGAAAATCAACTATATGGCACGCAATACCCAGGATTTCGACTATGCCAAGGATATCCGTCTCTTTCATATGCAGGACTGGCTTTCCTCTAAACAGCATGATATCCTGACGGAGAAGCAGAATAAAATATTTCGCAGCCGTAACCTGTGGACCTATAATACCATCTTTGCCCACACCATGAGCATGCTCACCGCAGCCGTCATATACGGCATCCTCATTTTCAACGTGATTGACAAAAATATGTCCATCGGCAACTTTACGCTATATTTAGGACTTTGCACCACCTTTACCGCCACGCTGTCACAGCTTCTGAATTCCCTGGGGGATTACAAGCGGCGCTCTCTGGAGGTGGACGACTTCCGTTCCTTTATGGATCTGAAGACGGAGGAGAACGAGGATGCTCTGCCCGTCCCGGAGACGGACAGCTACACTTTCACCTTTCAGAATGTTTCCTACCGGTACGAGGGCGCTGAAGATTACGCCCTGAAGAATCTGAACCTCACGCTGAAGGCCGGTGAGAAGCTGGCCGTAGTGGGATTAAACGGCGCCGGAAAGACCACCTTTATCAAGCTCCTCCTGCGGCTCTATGATGTGACCGAGGGAGAGATCCTCTGCAACGGCACGGACATCCGCCGCTTCAAACGGGAGGAATATTACCGGCTCTTTGCCCCGGTATTTCAGAATGTGGAAATCTTTGCCTTTCCCCTGTCCGAGAACGTCTCCATGAAGCGCCCTCAGGATACGGACCGGCAGCGGGCGGAGGACTGCCTGCAGAAAGGCGGCCTGGGCGATAAGCTGGCAGCTCTGCCGGAGGGAGCAGACACCCAGCTTCTCAAGATCCTCTATGAGGAGGGAGTGGATCTCTCCGGTGGGGAAAAGCAGAAGCTGGCCCTGGCCAGGGCGCTGTATAAAAACGCTCCCGTCATGGTGCTGGACGAGCCCACTGCCGCTCTGGACGCCCTGGCGGAATACAACCTTTACAAGCGCTTTGACGATATCATCGGCGGCAAAACTGCCGTCTATATTTCCCACCGCCTCTCTTCCACCCGCTTCTGCGACCATATCGCCATGTTCCGGGCGGGGGAAATGGTGGAATACGGCACCCACGAGGAACTGCTGGCCCAAAAGGGCGCTTATGCGGAAATGTTTGAAATTCAGGCGCAATACTATAAGGAGGAGAAAGCTACCGATGCAGAATAAAAAAGAAAAACCCATGCAGATTGTCAGAAACACACTGGCCTACTTTTATCCCATCACCTGGAAGCACTACAGGGGCTTTTTCTTCTGGGGCGCCCTCAACACTCTGATCGGTGCGCTGCAGCCCTTTGTGTCCCTCCTGACCATGCCCCTGATCATTGATGAGCTGCTAGGCGGCCGGGATCTGCGCAGGCTGCTTTTCTATGTGGCCGTTATCGCCGTCGGCGGCACCCTGCTTTCCCTGATAATCTCTATCAGCGGGGTTATGTTAGAAAAATATGACGAGAGACTGGGAAATTATTTTACAGAGGAAATGAGCCGCCGGGTCATGGAGCTGGATTTTCAGCTGACGGAGGACAAGGCGGCCCTTGACCAGATCGAGGCGGCCCGCACAGGCATGGACTGGTACTCCGGCGGCGTATACGGCATCTCCATGCAGCTTTTCAACTTCGTCTCCAATCTCCTGAAAATCATCGGTGTCGTGGTGCTGATCGCCCTCTATGCGCCCGTCCTGTTTGTCCTGACCGCAGTGCTTCTGGCCGCAGACACGCTCATACACAGCCGGGTCAATCGGATCGAGATTGAGGCCTTCGGCAGGCTTTCCAAGCTCAACCGGATCTTCGGCTACCTGGGCTTTACCCTGACGGATTTCCGCTATGGCAAGGATATCCGGCTCTATGACGCCAGGGATATGATGGTAGAAAAATGGGAGGGCTACAGCCAGGAAAGCCTGAAAAACTGGAAATGGAAATCTGACCGGGAGCTTCCTCTCAACATCCTGACCACCCTGTTCAGCATTGCCAGGGATTTCGGCTCCTACCTGTACTTGGGGATACTGGTAATCACCGGAAAAATCACCATCGGCACCTTTTCCCAGATGCTGTCGGCCGGTTCCACCTTTCATTCCTCTCTGCAGGGCCTGATCATGAATATCCAGGAGTTGATCAAGCGCACCGGTTATGCCCATGAATATGTGAAATTCATGCACTATCCGGCCGCCATCCGGAAAGGGGAACGGCATGTGTCCCACATGCCCCATACCCTCACTTTTCGGGACGTGTCCTTTGCCTACCCCGGAACCGACATAAAGGTGCTGAGCGGCGTCAACGTGACCCTGCAGCCCGGGGAGCAACTGTCCGTTGTGGGCCTTAACGGCGCCGGAAAAACCACCTTTGTCAAGCTGCTGTGCCGACTCTACGATCCTACAGAGGGGGAGATTCTGCTGGACGGCGTCAACATCAAAGAATACGACTACCGGGAGTACATGGCGCTGTTCTCCCCTGTATTTCAGGATTTTAAGCTGTTTGCCTTTTCCATAACGGAGAATATCACCCTTGACGATTCCGGTCGGGAGGAGGATGTCCGCTCTCTGATCCGGCAGGTGGGACTGGAGGACAAGGTGGCTTCTCTGGAAAAAGGAACGGACACCGTTCTTTTCAAAGCCTTTGACGAAAACGGCATCGAACCCTCCGGCGGTGAGCAGCAGAAAATCGCCATAGCCAGAGCACTGTTCAAAAAGTCTCCCGTAGTTATCCTGGATGAACCCACCGC
>JAGANP010000041.1 GCA_017624175.1 Lachnospiraceae bacterium
CCTCCCATGTGCCAGATTTGAAGAGGGCGGCCCAATGGTCGATGCCATACATCCGGTCCTCTTCGGTGGCTAAATCAATACGAGTTAAGTCTAACACAGAAATGCGCAGCTTGTCACTATAAATCATGTGATTTTTTTCGTTCAGGAACCGATAGGTGGCATAGAATTCCGGGTTCTCCGGGAACAGGGTAAAATCCAGCAGGCTGATCTGGATCACGGGTTTTACGGAAAGGTAAGCCTCCCCTGTATTCAGGCTGTCGAAAGAGCGGCAGAGATAGGTCAGGGAACGTTCCGGCCAGTTGTGCTCATTGATGACCTGCATCTCCAGGTTGATGGTGGTGTCGTTGTTCATCAGCACTTTCACGTCAAGGATCAGGGTCTTGGCATCAATGGCTTTTCCCAGTTCTATAGGATTGGTGATGGTTACGGATTTTATCTGTTTCGGAGCCATGTGCAGCAGGGAGCAGATCAGTCCTTTTAAAACCCGGTTGTTGCTCTGGAGAAGCGCTCGGAACAGATAATCGTTGGTCATAGGGATGGTGACCGGCCCGCTGGCACCCTGCAGGGCATCGGACAGTATGGGGGTGGCGGCAACAGATTCGCTTTTCCTCATATGTGATTTCCTTTCTCTTGTGGGCCGTCGGCAGCAGAGAAAAAGAAAACTGACATAGATATGCTGTCGGCGGAAGTATTAAAGATTAAAAATAAGGGATATTTGGCGATACACCAAAGACCTTGTTTCTGGAATTCCCGGGAAGAGATTTCCATGATGGAATAAAGTTAGCATATAATTGCCTTGCTGTCAATAATTATTGCTGTAAAAGGTTAGTCATTGACACAGGGAGACAGGGATGTTAGACTAACTATATGTACCGAAAGTAAAAAACAGGTGGGTAAAATTATGGGTGAAGCAAAAGAAAAACGGATTAACAAGCCAAAAGAAAAGGTACCGAAGCCGAAAAGGGAGAAAGCGGTGAAAGCGCCGAAGCAGCCGAAGCCTCCGAAGGAGAAGAAAGTAAAGGCATCGAAGCCGAAGCAAGCGAAAGGCAAGCTGTCTCTCAACAGTCTGGTGGTGAAGATGATCGGCGCTTTCGTGATCCTGATCATTATGATCTTTCTGGTGGGAACGGTATCCTATATGGTTGCAAAAGATGTGGTCAGTGAGGAGGTAAAAGCCTCCCTGGCAGATACGGTAGCCGCCAAGGGAAGCTATCTGGAACTGGGGCTGGAGCAGGTGGACAACCAGATGATGGAGATTATCTCCATGGACGAGTGCGCAGCCTTTTATCTCAATCCCAATCTGGATATTACATCCCTGACCAAGGAGCAGACCACTGCAAAGGGGGAAATTGATGCCAGGATACGAAGTATGCAGTCCCTCACGGACTTTGTGTATCATGTGTATCTGATCAGTGATATTGCCAGCGGACTGACCACCTCTCCTGCCAGTATGAGCGGAATCTATGAGGATTTTATGGCTTCCGCAGAGGGGCAGCAGATCGCTGCCGCCGAGGAGAAGCAGGGGTATATGGGCGCCCATCCCTATCTGGAGGATCTGGTTCACGAGACGGATGATAAATTTAACTGTTCGGAATTTTCCCTCAGTATCTGGCGCAAGGTGAATTTCAAGACCAATATGATCCTGATTGTGGATATTGATAAAAATGCCATTTATGAGGCCCTGGCGGAGCTGGATTACGGCGAGGGCAGCTATGCGGCATTTGTGGCGCCGGACGGCAATGAGACCGTGTACTGCGGCGGCGGTACGGCACAGGAGGAGCAGCCGGTATTCGGTGAGCTGGAGGCTTATCAGACCGCCCTCTCTGCGGAGTCCCCCGACGGCTATCAGGAGATCCGCTTCCAGGGGCAGTCCTACATATTTGCGTATACCCGGATCGGTTCCACCGGTGCAATGCTGGTGACGCTGGTACCCACCAGCCAGTTCCTGGGGGATACCAGAAGTATCCAGCTGATTACTTACATGATGGTGCTGATTGCCCTGGTGATTGCCGTGATCATGTGCATCTATCTATCCGGAACGCTGAGCAGGGGAGTGACGGAGATTACAAAGCCTCTGGACAGGGTATCTCAGGGAGACTTTACCGTGGCTGTGGTACAGAAGAGAAAGGATGAGTTCGGGCAGATCGCCCGCAGTCTGTCCCACATGCTTGCCAATATGCGGGCGCTGATCCTGGAAATGCAGGGCGTGATGGGAACGCTGCAGGATGCTTCCGAGCAGGTGGGAGACAGTACCCAGCGGCTGACCCGGTCCAGTGATGAGATCTTAGGCGCCATAGAGGAGATCGACAGGGGCGTCTCCCTGCAGGCAGAGGACGCCCAGGACTGTGTGGTACAGATCAATGAATTGTCGGAGCAGATTCGCACCGTGTATGAATATACGGATGAGATCAGCAAGATCTCGGAGGACGCCAACAGGACGATCTCGGAGGGCATGGAAGTCATTGATGAGCTCAGTGAGAAATCCCGGGCAACCGTGGAGATCACCGGCGCCATCCAGAGGGATATTTTATCCCTGAATGACCAGACCCGGGCCATCGGCAATTTTGCAGGTGTGATTGATGAGATCGCTTCCCAGACCAATCTGCTGTCCCTGAATGCTTCGATTGAAGCGGCCCGGGCCGGAGATGCGGGAAGAGGCTTTGCCGTGGTGGCGGAGGAGATCCGAAAGCTGGCAGACCAGTCTCTGAATGCGGCGAAGCAGATCGGGGAGATCGTCAAGAAGATCCAGAACCAGACCGGCCAGACGGTGGATGCGGTGCATCATGCGGGAGATATCGTTACTTCCCAGAGCGATTCCCTGGAAAAGACCCAGGATGCTTTCCATAAGGTGAATGACCGGGTGAGGATGATGGCGGACAATCTGTCCCAGATGACAGCCGGTATGGCGAAGATCGAGGAGTCCAAGAAAGAGGCGGTAAATGCCATTATGAATATTTCCGCAGTATCGGAGCAGACCAGCGCCAATTCCGTGCAGGTGGACGGTATTGCCAAGCAGCAGAAGGAATATGTCAGCGAGCTGCGAAAGACTGTGGAACAGCTGGAGGAGAAAGCAAGGCAGATGGAAGAAGCCGTAAGCCAGCTGAAAGTGGAGTAATTCCGTATACCGGCTCAGAACCATGCAGAAATAAAATTACCGCCTATCCCGAAAAGGGATAGGCGGATTTTTTACCGGTTTTCCCGGGATCTGGCGGTGATAATCCAGGGGGAGGGATCCGTCTTGAAGGTGTTGTTGCTGCCCAGCTTGGACACGGACACCTGGATGGTATCCACATCCTCCAGTCCCAGACTGTTCAGAACGGCAGGCAGCCCGGCGGCGGTCTTGAAATCCAGCGTGTAGATTACCACGTTGATGTTGGGGTTGATGCCGGTCAGGTAAGCCAGTTCCTGATCGGTGCTGGCGGAAGCCACCAGAAATCCCAGGGAGGGCACGGGACTGTCTTTCATGCTTTCTGCGTCCACATGGTCGATGATCCGCACATTATGTAGGTCAAAATGAGCCACATTGTCCTCCAGAGTAGCCCGATCCGCCTGACTGTATTCCACAGCGGTGACAGAACCCTCCGCAGCGATCAGCGCCGCCTCGATGGCAATGCTCTCCCCGCCGATAACCACCAGGTCGTCCTGGGGATCCACAGCCATCTTATTCAGGATAATGGCCCGGATCTCGCTGCCCACATACTGGATGGAACCTCTCTGCAGCAGTTCGTTACTCAGCCCGATCTTTGCGGTATTGCGGGCATTGGGATTGAGGATCAGCATCCCGGCGGAGGCGTTGATTCCTCTGTCGATCATTTCCTTTACCTGCTTGTGCAGGATCTGGCCGCTGGGGTCGGAGCCCTCGTTATACCAGACCTCACACTCCCCCAGTCCGGCGTTCCACAGGCGGTAGAAGATATCGTCAATACCGGCGTTGGTAAATACCAGGGTGGTCTTATGCGCCTCCACAGTGGGGATCACATTTTTGTTTTTCTTGGTAATGTCAATGATCTTCACATGCTCTAAGTCGATGGTTGTGTTCTGGGCATAGTACTGCAGCCAGGACAGGATCACATCATTGGTAAAAATCTGCTTCTCCATAGGTAAGCCCCCTTTGTCGTTATTGCTCTTATCATACCACCTAACCCCGTATCTGCGCAATGGAAAAGCAATATTTTTCCATAGGACAGTTGCCTTTTGCCGGAAATTACGTTAAAATATCTGTACAATAATTCCCCATAAATGCGAAATCAGGAGGACGTTAATGGAAGAAAGAAAATATGCATTATTGATCGATGCAGAGAATACCAGCCCCAAGTATGTGGACGTGATCATCAGCGAGCTGAAAAAATACGGTGTCATCACTTATCAGAGAATGTACGGAGATTTTACCAACCCGGATCTGGCCGGCTGGAATAAAAAGGCCCTGAAATATGCCATTGTGCCGATCCAGCAGTCCCGGTATTCCACAGCGAAAAATGCGGCGGATATCATGCTGGTCATTGACGCCATGGATATTCTGTACCAGGACAAGACCGACGGCTTCTGTATTGTGACCTCGGACAGCGACTTTACCCGTCTGGTGAGCCGCCTGCGGGAGGAGGGTAAGTCCGTGATCGGCATGGGCAAGAGCGATGCCTCCAAGACCTTTATCGCTGCCTGCGATGAGTACAAGTTCCTGGATAAGATTGTGGACGATGAAGCGAAAGCGGACAAGCCTGCGGAGAAGGATTCCATCACCCCCATCGGAGAGATCAAGTCCGCTATCAACAATCTGCTGCAGGAGTGTGAGAATAACGGGGAACCCGCTAACCTGGGAATGGTAAAGAGCAATCTGCAGAGACTCTATCCGGATTTTGACGAGCGGAATTACGGCTATAACGCCATGATGAAATTTATCACGGAGGCTACAAAGTTCAAGATCGTCAAGCAGGGCTCCACGATTCTGGTGGTCCGGGGCGGACAGGGCAATTCCGTCAACGTGGAGGAGAACGTACAGCAGTACATTATCCGCAAAGCGGAGCAGACCATCAAGCTGGAGATTCTGGGCCAGCAGCTCCATGAGCATTTCCCGGATTTCAAGTATAAGGATTACGGCTACGCCCGGCTGTCCCGCTATGTAAGCAGCATTGAAGGGGTGCAGATCGACAGCAACAATATTGTGACCAGACAGTAGGGGAGGCTTTATTTCTTTTCCAGCTTGCTCAAATAGCGGTATATGGTGGCTTCCGAGCATTTCAGCCGTTTGGCGGTTTCACTGACGGAGCCCTTTATCCGAAAAAAGCCCATATCGTTTAAGCTGCCTACCACGGACATCTTTTCTGAATGTGTCAGGCGGTTTAAGGGGATGGACGGATAGGGCAGGCAGAGCGCAATGGCCTGTTCGAGACGCTCGGACAGGGAGTTGGTAAAGTTTTCGTTAATGACATTTTTCTCAGCAGTTTCTTTTTCATCGGATCCGGCATCGGGGAGCAGCGTTTTCAGATGCCGGGTCAGCTCCAGCGATTCCTGATAGATTTTCGAGATTTCCTCAGAACGCTCCGCATGAATATTGATACAGAACATACCGAGCAGCTGCCCCTCGCAGACAATGAAAAAGGAAGAGGATACCAGGTGCTTTCCGTTGGACAGGCCGGTATAGTTGCAGACAAACGGCGTTTCCTTCCAGCGCTCTTCCTGGATGAAACTCAAAGCAAGATCGGTAATGGGGGCGTTGACCTGCCGCCCGCTGTTATGCCCGTTGGCGATAGCGGTTATGCAGCGGTGCTCCGGACGCAGATCCAGAAGCGCAAACTCATGATTGCTGTCAAAAACCTGTGACAGAAAGACAGTGAGCTGTGCATACTGCTGCAGAATGATATTTTCTATGTTGTTCATATTGGCTTCCTCCGAAAAGAATGTAATCCCATAGTAAATGAGTTTGCGGCATTCGTCAATAAAAAATGTAAATAAAAGAAAATATTTGTACAATAAAACTTTGTAGTCAAAATGTTTAAAATATCATAAATTTTCAACAGAATAATGTGAAAAATAGAAAATTTTATCAAAATGAGAAAAAATTATTGACACAAGAAAAGAAAAGGCTTAATATGTGACATAACAACTTAACAGTTCGGACGGACAAAGGCGTTATTCCCCAGCGGGAATAGCGCTTTTTGTCTGTTAAGGCTGAAAAAGCAGAAAAGAGGGAACGGGAATTGAGCGAGAAAAATGCGGTAATGTTCGACAGAAAGCAACTGATAAAGCTGATTGTCCCCATGGTGATTGAGCAGCTGCTGGCGGTCACGGTGGGCATGGCGGATATGATCATGGTATCCGGCGCCGGGGAAGAGGCCGTATCCGGCATCTCCCTGGTAAACTCCATCAATGTGCTGCTGATCATGGTATTTGCGGCCATGGCCTCCGGCGGTTCCGTGGTGGTGGCGCAGCTCTTAGGAAGCGGCGACAGAGAAAGGGCCTGCAAGGGAGCAAATCAGCAGATGATGATCTGCATTCTGCTTTCCACGGTCATGATGGTGTTTGCACTGGTTTTTAACAGGAGCATTTTATCTCTGATCTACGGCAGGGTAGAGGCGCAGGTTATGGAAAATGCGGTGATCTATTTTTATATCATCGCACTTTCCTTTCCGTTTCTGGCCGTCTATAATGCCGGATCCGCCCTTTTCCGGGTCATGGGGAATTCCCATATCTCCATGATCATGTCGGCAATCATGAATGTGATCAATATCGCTGGAAACTATGTGCTGATCTATTATTTCCAAATGGGCGTTTCGGGAGTTGCCTATGCTACTTTGATCTCCCGAATCGTCGCAGCGGCCGTGCTGCTGATGATGATCCGCAGTCAGAAGCTGCCGGTTCATATTGACAGATACTTCCGCTTCGGCTGGGATACGGAAATGCTGAAAAACATTATGGGAATCGGTATTCCGCAAAGTCTGGAAAACAGTATGTTTCAGATCGGCAAGCTGCTGACGCAGAGCCTGATTTCCAGCTTCGGTACAGCGGCCATTGCGGCGAACGCCTGTGCCAGTACGGTGGAAATGCTGGCGGACATTCCGGGTTCCGCCATGGGATTGGCGCTGGTCACTGTCGTGGGTCAATGTGCGGGCGCCGGGGAGTACGGGCAGGCAAGAAAGTATACGGGAAAACTCCTGAAAGTAACCTACCTCTTTCTGATTCTGCTGAATGTCATCCTGTTTGGCATGGCGGGGATCATTGCCGGATGGTATCACCTGACGGAGCAGGGTACCCATTACGCCGTACAGCTGATCCGCTATCACAGCGTCTGCTGCATGCTGATCTGGCCCCTGGCATTTACTCTGGCCAGCGCCTTAAGAAGCGCCGGAGATGCGAAGTTCACCATGACCAGCAGTATCATCTCCATGTGGGTATTCCGAATCGGCCTGGCCTATGTGATTGCCAGAGGGTTCCATATGGGAGTGCTGGGAGTCTGGATCGCCATGACCATTGACTGGGCGGTAAGAGCGGTTCTGAATGTGATCCGGTTCAGGGGAAACCGCTGGGAAACCAAATCCGTTGTCAGGAAAACAAAACAGCAGGCGGCCTGAGCCGCAGGTTCCGGTAAGGGAAAAACAGAGAAGAGGGAGGAATAAGAAAATGAAAATCGGCGTTGTACAATCGGGTTCCATGGGAGGGGCATACGGAAAGAAATATGATGATGCGTTCTTTGCAAAGCTCTGGAAAGAAAATCTGACGGACCGGCTGAACCCGGAGGATGAAGTGGTATGGCTGGACTTCGGCGCATTACGGGATTTTGACAGGGGCGCAGCGGACTTTGACGTCATTATCGGGGCGTGGATCGTGGATGATATGCTCAGTGAGGAAGTGCTGAGCAGGCATCCGCAGCTGAAATATGTCTCCACCCTATCCCATGGCTTCGGCAGAATCGATTCGGAGGTGTGCAGAAAGCATGGGCTTACCGTTACCAATACCATTTACGGAGATGTGACCATTGCCCAGTATGCCATGGCGCTGCTTTTGGACATCTGCCATAATGTGGGACTGAACAATGACTATTATAAGTATAAAAAGTGGCTGCCGGAAAACCGGGGAAAGCGGATTCTGGCGCTGACCCCGCAGATCGAGCTGTATGAGAAGACCATGGGGATCATCGGGCTGGGCAATATCGGGTTCTGGACGGCCAAAATGGCAGCGGGCTTCGGCATGAAGGTCATCGCCTACAGCAGACATAAGAAAGAAGGCGAAAAGTACGACTTTATCGAACAGGTGGAGCTGGACGAGCTGCTGACGAGAAGCGATGTCATATCCATCCATTGCCCGCTTACCGATGAAACCAGAAATCTGATTGACCGGAAAGCTTTTGAGAAAATGAAAGACGGCGTCATTCTCATCAATACGGCAAGAGGAGCCATTATTGACGAGGCGGATATGGCGGATGCCTTAGGCAGCGGAAAGGTCTATGCGGCAGGACTGGATGTTGTGGCGGGAGAACCCCTGAGCGAACCCTGTGAGCTGATGAATTTTCCGAATACGAAGATGACAGAACATATTGCCTGGGCGCCGGTGGAATCCAGAATCCGAAGCATCAGGATCGCATGCCGGAATTTCCTGAACTGGAAAGAGGGACATCCGACCAGCGTAGTCAGTTAGACACGACAGGCAACCATAAGAACAGAAAAAATGAGGAGGAAAGAACCATGGAAGTAAAGAGTTTATTGTGCAGAACCTTAAGAGAGAAGCCGGAGACCATCCGAGCCAGCAGAAAAATGGGAAATATTGATTTCAGCAAGCTGATTCATATGGGGCTGAATGAAAATGTATTCGGTATGTCTCCCAAGGCGGCGCAGGCCATGAGAGAGGTGGCAGAATCCGGCAATTATTATGCGGACTGGCTGCAGAAGGACCTGAAAGAAGCGATTGCAGCGCACTACGGTCTGGCCTATGAAAACATTGTCACAGGCTGCGGTTCCAGCGCATTGACGGATGCTCTGGGAGTTGCGTTCCTGGAGCCGGGAGACGAGCTGCTGCTCTGCATGCCTACATTTCCGGCGATTATCGATACCGCCCAGATGAATGGAGCCACTCCGGTTATCCTCCCGCTGAAGGAGGATCTGACCTTTGACCTGGAGGGACTCCTGGCCGCTGTCAATGAGCGTACCAAGATGGTGTATATCTGCAATCCCAATAATCCCACCGGCACTTATGTGGGCCGGGATGCGCTGATGGCATTTGCGGAGAAATGCCCGGATCATGTGGTGCAGGTATATGATGAAGCTTACATAGAGTTTGCAGAAGCTCCCGATTGCGTGGAGATGGTGGAGGCAATGAAAGAATTCAAGGATAAGCCCATTATTCTGCTGAAGACTTTCTCCAAGTTCTATGGCATGGCAGGCGTCAGAGTGGGCTATGTTCTGGCACAGCCGGAAATCACGGCGGAGCTTTCCAAGTGCGGTACCCAGTTCGGCGTGTCCAAGATGTCGCAGGCAGGCGCCGCCGCAGCCATGCGGGATGAGGAGCATGGCGCCTATGTCAGGGCGGAGGTGGCAAAATCCCGGAGCTATTTGCAGGAGATCGGAAG
>JAGANP010000350.1 GCA_017624175.1 Lachnospiraceae bacterium
AGAAAAATCAATATTATTGTCGGAGTTCCCTGACATGATCTTTCTGTAAATTTTTGTATATTGTCCCATAAGAATTCCCTTATCTATAGTGTACACAAAATTCCAGGCAGTGTCCATCATAACTTGTATATACAGTTTTTGCGTTTCAGTATCGGAATAGGATGCGACACCATCTAGAAAAACAACTGAAAAAGAAAATGCTATCTATGCTTTAAACATAACATAGATAGCAAAATTTGACAAGGGTAAGAAACAAAATTTTTCACTTATTTTATCGTAATCTGCTCCAGCTCCGCCAGGTTGCGGTGGTAGGTCTCCGCCATGATTCCCTGCACATAGGCGCCCAGGTTCCTGCGGGTATCCTTATCCAGGGCCTTGATCTCGATGGGCTTGCCGTATTCGATGATCACCGTCTGCTTTCGGATAAAAGGTATATGGTCCTCAAAGATCCCGTTGGTGCCCACCATGGTGATCGGAACCACGGGAACGCCTGCTTTCTCAGCAATTTTAAAGCTTCCCTCATGAAAGGGCAGGAAGTCCTGATCGGTGCGGTTGCGGGTGCCTTCCGGGAAAATACAGATGGAAATGCCGGACTTGGCCTTTTCCACACCTTTCAGGATGGTTTTCAGTCCCTCCTTGATATTGTCCCGATCCAGGAACAGGCAGTGCAGATAGTACATCCAGACATTCAGCAGCGGAATCTTTTTCATTTCCAGCTTGGCCACATAGCCCGTGGGCCGGGGAACCCGCACATAGGTCAGGATGATGTCAAAATAGCTGCGGTGGTTGCCCACATACAGGACGGCAGTGTCCCTGGGGACATTTTCCTCCCCCTTGACAATGACCCGGGTGCCGGAGATGCGGATGATCTGGCGGAACGCCCAGTTGACAATGGCCAGGGAGCTTTTATCCTTAACCGGCTGATTGAACTTGCCGATCATCCATTCAATCAGCATCAGAGGTATGGTCAATATCAGAAATAAAATAACCAGCAGCAGTACAAGTATCAGTCTAATCATAGGTCCTCCGAAAGATATAATGATTGATATTACAGTTCGGCCGCACCTGCAGGTTATGGCTGAACTGTTACGAATTATAACATATTTTGGAAGTGATGTACATATGATAAATCAAAACAATCGGGAAGAAAAGGCTGAAATATGAGACATTTCATTCTGAGAGGCGGGAAGAGGCTCCTGGCGTTATTGCTCTGTCTGGGCGCAATCTGCGGCCTGTGCGGCTGCAGTCTGATGAGCACCGAGGAGGTAAAGCTACGGGATCTGGATTTTACCATATTGGGAGAGGAAATGGTGCCCCAGGAACTGGCAGCCATGATTGAGGAGCGCAAGGCGGATGCCTTTAAGATGACCTATTCCGACAATGAAAACCTGTACATATGCGTGGGCTATGGGCAGCAGGAGACCGGCGGCTACAGCATTACTGTGGATGAACTTTATCTGACGGAGGAGGCGGTTCATGTTCAGACCACCCTGCTGGGCCCGGATGTGTCCGAGAAAGGCAATAAGACGCCCTCCTATCCCTATGTAGTGATTAAAACAGAATATCTGGATCTGCCGGTGATCTGCAAGTAACAGTTCACATGTTACTTTCCCTCTTTCCAACTGCCGGAAAACATGCTACACTGATAAAAATAAGACAGGGGACAGGAGGCGGAGCATGTTACTGATAGAGAATGGCTATATGATAGACCCCAAGTCAGGGCAGGAGGGGAATTACGATATCCTGACAGAGGGGAAGAGGATCAGGAGGATCGGCAGAAAGCTGCGGCAGGAACTGACGGCAGCAGAGCTGAAGAAATGTAAGATAATCAACGCCGAGGGGCTGCTGGTGGCGCCGGGACTGGTGGATGTGCATGTGCATTTCCGGGATCCCGGCTTTACCCAGAAAGAGGACATTCTGACCGGCGCCCGGGCGGCGGCCCGGGGCGGCGTGACCACCGTGGTGCTGATGGCCAATACCAACCCGACGGCAGACACGGCGGAGACCCTGCAGTATGTATTGGATAAGGGAAAAACCACGGATATTCATGTGCTGACCTGTGCCAATGTGACCCGGGGAATGAAAGGGCAGGAGCTGGTGGATATGGATGCTCTGGCGGCGGTCGGTGCCGTGGGCTTTACCGATGACGGAATCCCGATCATGGATCCGGCCATAGTGCGTGCTGCCATGGAGAAAGCGGCGCAGCTGGACATGCCCATCAGCTTTCATGAGGAGGATCCGTCACTGATTGCTGATAACGGTATCAACAGAGGAAAGGCCAGTGCCCATTATGGGATCGGCGGCTCCCCCAGGGAGGCGGAGATCACCATGGTGGAGAGGGATCTGCAGATCGCCCTGGAGACCGGTGCCTGTGTGGATATCCAGCATATCAGCAGCCGGGAGGCGGTGGAGCTGGTGCGGCAGGCCAGAAAAAAGGGACATAATATCCATGCGGAGGCCACACCCCACCATTTTACCCTGACGGAGGAGGCGGCCATAGAGTACGGTACCCTGGCAAAGATGAATCCCCCGTTACGGGAGGAGGCGGACCGTCAGGCGATCATCCGGGGGCTGGTGGACGGCACCATTGATCTGATTGCCACGGATCATGCGCCCCATACGGCGGAGGAAAAGGCCCGGGACATCACCAAAGCCCCTAGCGGCATCATCGGCCTGGAGACGGCGCTGCCCCTGGCGATTACAGAGCTGGTAAACGGCGGCTATCTGACAATGAAGAGCGTGCTGGAGAAGATGAGCACCAATCCTGCGTCCATGTACCATCTGGATGCGGGCTATCTGGCAGCGGGGGGCCCGGCGGATATCATCCTGGTGGATACCTCCGCCAAGCAGAGCTTTACCGAATATGCCTCCAAGTCCGCCAACAGCCCCTTTACCGGCTGGGAACTGTACGGCGTGGTGCGGGCTACGGTCTGTGACGGGCAGATCATCTATCAGGCGAAAGCGTAACCTGGCGCCAGGGTTTTGACCTATGGCCCACAGGAATAAAGGACAGAAAGGATCTTATTGTATGAAAGAAAAAATCATGGCGCAGGTGATCTCCCAGCAGGAGATCGCTCCCCGCATTTATGATCTGTGGCTGGAGACCTCTCTGGCTGCATCGGCAAGGCCCGGCCAGTTTATCGGCGTATATCCGAAAAATGCCGCCACTTTGCTGCCCCGGCCCATCAGTATCTGTGAGGTCAATGCAGAAAAGACGGCGCTGCGGATCGTCTACCGCATTGCCGGGCAGGGGACGGCGGAATTCTCTGCTTTAAAGCCCGGGGACCGGGCGGCCATTCTGGGCGTGCTGGGCAACGGCTTCCCTCTGGAGGCAGGAAAGGGCCAGCGCTGTTTTCTCATGGGCGGCGGCATCGGCGTGCCCCCGATTCTGCAGCTGGCAAAGGAGCTGGAGGCGGACAAGTCCGTTATCCTGGGCTATCGGGACGGCAGTCTGTTTCTGAAAGAGGACTTTGAACGGTATGTGGGAGTCTATGTGGCCACCGAGGACGGCAGCGCAGGAACGAAGGGCAATGTGCTGGACGCCATTGCGGAGAATGCCCTGGAGGCCGATGTGATCTATGCCTGCGGCCCCATGCCCATGCTGCGGGCCATCAAGCAGTATGCCCGGCAGCGGGGAATTAAGGCCTATATTTCCCTGGAGGAGCATATGGCCTGCGGCGTAGGCGCCTGCCTGGGCTGTGTGGTGAAGACCAAAGAGGAGGATCCCCACTCCCATGTACACAATGACCGGATCTGTACGGACGGACCGGTGTTTGATGCTGAGGAGGTGGAGATCTGATGAATACAGAAGTAAAGCTGGCAGGAGTAACGCTGAAAAATCCGGTGATGACCGGTTCCGGTACTTTCGGCTCCGGGATGGAATACGGGGAATTTGTAGATTTAAACCGCCTGGGCGCAGTAGTCACCAAGGGAGTGGCCAATGTGCCCTGGCCCGGCAACCCCACGCCCCGGGTGGCGGAGGTCTACGGAGGGATGCTGAATGCCATCGGCCTGCAGAATCCCGGTATTGACGTGTTTATGGAGCGGGATATCCCTTTCCTGAAGCAGTATGACACCCGGATTATTGTGAATGTCTGCGGAAAAACCGTGGAGGATTATCTGGAGGTGGTGGAAAAGCTGGGCGACGAGCCCGCTGTGGCCCTGCTGGAGATCAACGTGTCCTGCCCCAATGTGAAAGAGGGGGCCATCGCTTTCGGACAGAAAGCGGACGCCCTGTACCGGATCACGGAGGAGATTAAGAAAAAAGCCAGACAGCCCATTATCATGAAGCTCAGCCCCAATGTGACGGATATCACGGAGATGGCCCGGGCGGCGGAGGCCGCCGGTGCGGACGCCCTGTCCCTGATCAACACCATCACCGGTATGAAGATTGACATTCACCGCCGCAGCTTTGCCCTGGCCAACAAGACCGGCGGCATGAGCGGACCGGCCATCAAGCCGGTGGCTGTACGGATGGTTTACCAGGCTGCCCATGCGGTGCAGATCCCGGTGATCGGCATGGGCGGCATTGCCACGGCGGAGGACGCTATCGAGTTTATCCTGGCGGGAGCCACGGCGGTCAGCGTAGGAGCCATGAATTTTGTGGATCCCTATACCACGGTAAAGGTGGTGGAGGGCATAGAGGATTATATGCGCACCTATCATGTGGAAAATATCACGGAGCTGATCGGGGCAGTGGAGTAGCCCAAAGCAGAATACGATTCGGCGCCCCCAGGGCATGAAACCGTTACAAATTACAGACATAAATTGCAGACTGCCTTCATAGATATACTAATAAGTAATCTATGGAGGTAGTTTTTTGTGGAGCTGATTAAGAAAAACATACATATGGACCGCATCAGGGCGCAGGCAGTGTCCCAGATTACCCTGGAAGAGGATATGAATATTCCGGATCAGAAACCGGATGTGAGCAGCCTGTGTTTTGACCAGGCGTCCGTGATGATTGATGAAGTAAAGCCCTGTACAGATTATGTGCAGGTGAGAGGAAGATTGTGCTTTGCCGTCCTTTATCATACCCAGGAGGAGGGCTGCGGCCTGGTGGCGCTGGACGGTAAGCTTCCCTTTGAGGAAAAGATCAATATGCAGGGCGTCCAGAGCAGCGATCTGGTGCAGGTGCAGAATACGCTGGAGGATCTCAGCACGGGCATTATCAACTCCCGGAAGTTCAGCATTCAGGCCGTGCTGACCATTTCTGCGCAGGTGCAGGAGCTCTATGATGAGGAGGCGCCCATCGGACTTTACGGGGAGGACGGGGCGGAATACCGCCGTACTCCGGTGGAGGTGGCCCAGATCGCCATCTGCAAAAACGACATTTTCCGAGTAAAGGAAGAGATCACGCTGCCCACCAACTATCCCAATATGTTCCAGATTCTGTGGAGCAGTGTGACACTGAACGATGTGGAGTGCAAACCCCTGGAGGAAAAGCTTTCTCTGCAGGGAGATGTGCATTTGTTCCTGCTGTATGAGGGAGAGGGGGAGGAGCATCCGGTACGCTCCTTTGAGACCACCCTGCCGTTCAGCGGCGTGATGGACTGCCACGGCAGCAGGGATGTGATGATCCCCGACATTCAGTGCATCATGAGCCAGCAGGAGCTGGATATCCGGCCGGATCTGGATGGGGAGGAGAGGGTCATCGGTCTGGAGGTGGTGCTGGATATCGGCATCCGTCTTTATGAGGAGGAACAGACGGAGCTGATCACGGATATTTACGGCGTGACCAGGGAACTGACCACCATCAGCAAACCGGCGTCCTTACGCAGGCTGCTGTCCAGGGTAAACGGCAAGATGAAGGTGAACGATCATATCCGTATCCAGAAAAGAGAGGCGGGCATCCTGCAGTTGCTGCACAGCCAGGGGACGGTGCAGCCGGACCGGCAGGAGGTGACGGAGGCGGGACTGGAGCTGTGGGGAAGCCTGCAGGTCAAGGTACTGTATATTACCGGAGCGGACGATATGCCCTATGCCGGCACTACGGCGCAGATCCCCTATCATTATACCCTGGAAATTCCCGGTCTCGGAAAGGAGGATCTCTGCGACGTCCGCTGCAGTGTGGAGCAGCTGCAGGTGACCATGCTGGACGGGGAGGAGATGGATGTAAAGGCCGTGCTGGTATTCGGCACCATTGCTTTCCGCAGTATGCCGCTGGAACTGATCGGGGATGTGCTGACCGCTCCCTTAGATACCCATAAGCTGGGCGCTCTGCCCGGCATGACCATCTATGTGGTAAAGCCCGGAGATAATCTGTGGAATATCGGCAAGCGCTATTATCTGCCGGTGGACCGGCTGCGGGAGCTGAATGAATTGTCAAATGACGAACTGACGCCGGGACAGAAGCTTCTGGTGGTCAAGGGCGGGATCTGACCCTGTTGTATGAAGAAGTGAATAAAAAAAGAGAAAAAGACGGAAAGCCTGTCAGGGGCCTTCCGTCTTTTGTAATGCGCCAGGCAATGGCAGCAATCAGCATACCATTCATAAAATAAAGTAGAGGAAAATAAAAGAAATTTGATGTTTTATAAATAATAAAATAATATATTTGCAAGAATCATACCCGTGTAGTAATATAATGCGTGAAAAATTCATTTATTAACACGAAACATATGAAAAAAGGGGAAGTATATGCTGCACATTGCGATTTGTGATGACGATCAGGAGGATATGGAAAAGCTAAGGGTTTTAATTACTGAGATTTTCAATAAATATTATATTCACTGCGACATTATGCCGTTTCATTCCGGCGAAGAACTTCTGGCGTCCACGCAGGTATTTTCTCTTATTTTCCTGGATATCAAGATGAAAGAACAGGACGGAATCGAAATAGGTAAGGCAATTTATCGGAGAGACAGGACAATAAAAGTCATCTTTCAAACATATTACAGAGAGTACTGCAGTGCCGCCATAAATAAATCTCATGCTTTTGGATTTCTCGAAAAACCTGTGGACAGGAATCTTTTGGAAGAGCAAATTAAAGAATTTCTGACAGTGAAAGAGACGGAACAGGAGATGTGGATGAAATTCAGCCATGTTTATCTGGACGATAAAAAGCAGGAATGGAAAGAATGCCTTAAACTGCCAATCAAAGATATTTTATATTTTGAAAATGTAAAACGGGACAAATATATTAGAGTACATACGCAGCAGGTAGATTTTATGTATTTGAATTCAATAAGCGTTCTGGAGAAAAGAATGAATGCATTGGGTTTTGAGTTGTGTAACCGAGGAATACTGGTCAATTTGGCCAGAATTAAGAAAATCAAAAGATATAACATTATACTTTGTAATGACGCAGTGCTTCCACTGTCACAAAGGAGAGCTATGTATTTTAAAGAAAGGATGAACGAGTTCGCAAGAAATGAATAGATGGATTACGATGTTTTCCTCGGCATTTACCTGTTTACTGGTAATCAACGTCCAATTTCGGTTTCGAGATGACAAGGCTATAAAATTTCATTGCAGCAAATATTTATGTATGCTGCTGTCTATCGGATGGATCATTGTAAATATATGGATGCCCCCGGTAATTGCCATGTGCATGAATGTTTTGACCATGGGGCTGATAAGTTGTGTATGCCTGTACAGCAATAATGCGCATAAGCAGCAGTTGAGAATGTTGGAACAGCAGGAAAAGCGGGAGGGCGAAAAATATGCAGAAGCCATGTCGATTCTGCACGATGTCAACAAGCATATTCATATCATAGAAAATCTATGTCAGAAAGAGCAGCAGAGTACGGCCCTGCGCTATACAAAGCAAGTCGATGAAATGATCCGCCCCTTGTCTCCGTATCATTATGTAAACAATCTGGTATTGGATTGCCTGCTGCAGGATGCGGCGAACCAGGCAGAAAAGTATCACATAGCTTTCTGTGTGGATGTATCCGCAGCAGATATTAATTTTATGAGACCCATTGACATTACTACATTGTTTGGCAATCTGCTGGAAAATGCCATAAATGCATGCAGAAAATGCAACCGTGATGCATACATAAACTTTTTCATGCATGAACTGAAGCTGATGTGCTTAGACGGCGCCATCAAATATATCAAGGACATGAAATTCGGCTATGCAGATGTCCGCATTGTGAATGAGCATGCCGTATTCCCCTATATCATAACAGCGGTAACTCATACCGGTGAGGAAAAAGTGCTGATCCAGAGTCTGGACAGACATAAAATCAGGGGATTTATCTCCAGGAATATGGCGGATCTGACGCTGCAGCTTTATCTGAAGGATACCGATCGGAATGTGAGGTACAAGTACAACTATTCCGTGAACTCCGAGGATTTTGCGGCGGCAGAGGCGGAGGATATCCTGGAAAAGTACCATGGAGAAATACTGCAGGGGGATCTGGACACGATTATTAACCGGGAGTTGAAATTCTTTGTTCTGGGAGACGAGGAAAGATGGGGATTTGTGGTGGTGCCGGTGCTCAGAAAGGAAGAACAGCTTATGCTGGGGCCGGATCATTTCTTCCTGTTTGAGACGGACAGCTGGCTGACCAATTTCTTTGACGGAACCAAATAAAGTGAGAAACAGCAGCAATTCGGGCAGTGCCCAGAGAATTTACGGATGCAGAGCAGCCGGAAATTACTCTGTGGGAAATGGTACTGCCCGGAT
>JAGANP010000351.1 GCA_017624175.1 Lachnospiraceae bacterium
GGCCCCGGCATCTCCGATGCGGACAAAGCCCATATCTTTGAACGCTTTTACCGGGCGGAGCGCTCCCACACGGACCGCTCCCATTTCGGCCTGGGCCTGTGCATCGCTCAGGAGATCGCCCAGGCCCATGGCGGAAGCCTGACGGTCACAGACACCCCGGGCGGCGGCGCAACCTTCTGCCTGACTCTGCCTTATGCCAGAAAATCCCACAAAGTCTGACGACTCTGTGGGATTCGCATCTTTCTCCTATTTCTGTAATCATGGACAGTCTCTCAAAAACACATTCCGGACAGCACCATAGGTTCGTTATCTGGCTGCCAGTGCCTGAGCGATATCCTCTCTCATGTCGATTACTGCCGCCCGGGAAGCATCCGCATAATTGGCTGCGCCGTACTGTGCGTATTTTTCCTGCTGATAAGCCGCAATGATACCTCTGGAGGAATTGATAATCGCCCCCAGGCCGTCTTCATTAAAGAAGTGTACCAGGTCTGCGCCCTTGCCGCCCTGAGCGCCGTAGCCGGGCACCAGGATAAAGGTCCTGGGCATGACCTTTCTCAGGATCCTGCCCTGCTCGGGATAGGTAGCGCCCACCACGGCGCCCACATAGCTGTAGCTGTCCCCCATGCACTCTGCGCCCCAGGCTGCCACCTGCTCTCCCACCAGCTCATAGACGGGTCTGCCGTCCACCAGCTTATCCTGCAGTTCTCCGCTGCTGGGGTTGGAGGTCTTCACCAGCACAAAGATTCCCTTTTTCTCCTCCTGACACACCTTGATAAAAGGCTTTACGCCGTCGGAGCCCAGGTAAGGGTTCACCGTCACAAAATCCTCATTGAAGCCATACCAGGATTTGCTCCCCACCTGCACCTTGCCCAGGTGTCCCACCGCATAGGCCTCGGAGGTGGAACCGATGTCTCCCCGCTTGATATCGCCGATGACCACCAGTCCCTTTTCCTTACAGTAATTTACGGTCTTCTGAAACGCAATCATCCCCGGAATGCCGAACTGCTCATACATGGCCACCTGGGGCTTCACTGCCGGGATCAGATCCCAGACCGCATCCACGATCCCCTTATTGTACTGCCAGATCGCTTCGGCCGCCCCCTCCAGCGTCTCGCCGTATTCCGCATAGGCAGCCTTCTGAATCTGCTCCGGAATGTACTTCAGCATGGGATCCAGTCCCACCACAATGGGGGCTCCCGTCTTCTTGATTTTGGTAATCAGTTGATTAATCATCTGTCCTATTGTCCTTTCTTCTTTATAAGTTCCGCATTTTCTCTCCCCGCACCCTTATCCATAGTTCCGGATACGGCCGGTGTATACAGCAAGAGCGCTGCACTCTCGCAAGTCCAACGCTCTATTCTTTCGTTCTATTATACAAGAACTGCCTTTCTCTGGTCAACGTATTTCTTAATATTTGATGCATTGACATACTTTTTATGGCTGTTGCCCTCTACCACCACCAGCGTAGGGGCCTGCATCACGCCGTAGCGTCTGGTCAGCTCCATATTTTCCTCCGCATCAATGAGCATATAGGACTCGTTTTTCAGATACTCCTTTGCCAGCTTGCAGTTGGGACAGGTCTTGGTGGTAAACAGATATTTCACATCCTTCGGCGCCTGTACCTCCACCTTTATCTCATCGTCAAAGCCGGACAGGGTCACCATGCTGTGCATGGGGCGCTTTAACACGGATTTCTCCACCACATACTCCTTACGGTTTGCATACTCCTGAAGCTTGCCGTCATTCCAGTTCTGCACCGGACGGTAGTAGCCGGTGATCCGGCTGTAGACCTCGGTCTTGCTGCCGCAGTGAGGACAGGTAAACTGCTCCCCGGCCAGATAGCCATGCTGCCGACAGATGGAATAGGTGGGCGACAAAGTATAGTAGGGCAGCCGGTAATTCTCTGCGATCTTCCGCACCAGGGACGCCGCCGCCTTCCAGTCGGGAAGCTTCTCTCCCAGGAA
>JAGANP010000352.1 GCA_017624175.1 Lachnospiraceae bacterium
GCTGGCGGCGGTGGAGGCTGCCAAGCATGATATGGAAAGTGACAAAATCATGGACCGTCTGGTCTGCGGAGACGTGGGTTACGGCAAGACAGAGATCGCCATCCGGGCGGCCTTTAAGGCGGTGCAGGACGGCAAGCAGGTGGTATACCTGGTGCCCACCACGATCCTGGCTCAGCAGCATTACCATACCTTTACCCAACGGATGAAAGATTTCCCGATCCGGGTGGAGCTGCTGTCCCGTTTCCGCACTCCGGGTGAGATCCGGCAGACCCTTGCCGATCTGCAGAAGGGTATGGTGGATATTGTGATCGGTACCCACCGGGTGCTGTCGGAGGATGTGAAATATAAGGATCTGGGGCTGCTGATCATCGACGAGGAGCAGCGCTTCGGAGTGGCCCATAAGGAAAAGATAAAAAAGCTGAAGGAGAATGTGGATGTGCTGACGCTGACGGCCACGCCCATTCCCCGGACGCTCCATATGAGCCTGATCGGTATCCGGGATATGAGCGTGCTGGAGGAGGCGCCGGATGAGCGTCTGCCGATCCAGACCTATGTCATGGAATATAATGAGGAGCTGGTCCGAGAAGCCATCGTCCGGGAGATGGCCCGGGGCGGTCAGGTATTTTATGTCTACAACCGGGTAAACAATATTGCGGACATTACCGCAGGGATTGCGGCGTTGGTGCCGGAGGCCACGGTGGCCTATGCCCACGGACAGATGAAGGAGCATGAACTGGAAAAAATTATGGTGGACTTTATTGCCGGGGAGATTGATGTGCTGGTATCCACCACCATCATCGAGACCGGGCTGGACATTTCCAATGTAAATACCATGATTATTCATGATTCGGACAATCTGGGCCTATCTCAGCTCTATCAGCTTCGGGGCCGGGTGGGGCGCTCCAACCGGACGGCGTATGCGTTCCTGATGTATAAGCGGGATAAGATGCTGAAGGAGGTGGCGGAAAAGCGCCTGGCGGCTATCCGGGAATTCACGGATCTGGGCAGCGGCTTCAAGATCGCCATGCGGGATCTGGAGATCCGGGGAGCCGGGAATCTGCTGGGGATGCGCCAGCACGGTCATATGGAAGCGGTGGGCTATGATCTGTACTGCAAGATGCTCAATGAGGCGGTGCAGCGCAGAAAGGGCATTACCACGGCGGAGGATTTTGCCACCGTGGTAGATCTGGATGTGGATGCCTTTATCCCGCCGGAATATATTGTCAACGAGGTACAGAAGCTGGATATTTACAAGCGGATCGCAGGCATTGAGACGGCCCGGGAGCGGGACGATATGAAGGATGAGCTGCTGGACCGCTTCGGTACGATCCCGGTATCCGTGGAGAATCTGCTGCGGATCGCTCTGATCCGGGTGGCGGCCCACAGGCTGTATATGACGGAATTAAAAGGGAAAAATGAGCGCATCGTCTTTACTTTCCGTCAGGACGCTCCCATTGCAGCAGAGCGGATTCCCGGCTTCATGAAGCCTTATGGGGATAAAATGCGGTTTACCGCCTACGGAAATCCGTTTTTTACCTATAAATATCAGAAATGCGGCGTTGTGGAGAAGGATGCTCAGGCTCTGCTGGAGACCACCGAGCAGCTCCTGGCGGAGATGCAGGTGCTGCTGATGGAAAAGAAGTGATTTACCTACCGCAGGAATCATGATAAAATGGAAGCACAACATCTATAAACCATTCAGAGAAAGGCAGGATACGTGTATGAAAAAGGATTTTGATCTGCTGGCGCTGGGCGAGCTGATGCTGCGTCTGTCACCGCCGGACAACGAAAGAATCACCAGAGGGGATACGCTGGGGAAGCAGGCAGGAGGCGCAGAAC
>JAGANP010000353.1 GCA_017624175.1 Lachnospiraceae bacterium
ACACAGACTAAGATTTGCTATATTTCATGTCTGAAGAATGTCTCTTTGAGACATTCTTCATGGTGCGAAGAGTGGTTTTGGTGTGATAGATAAATTGAGTGTGTATCAGGAAAGGAATCATTATGGAAGACGAGAGAAATTATGAAAAGCCCGATCTGCTGGATCTGCAGGAGTTTGATGAGGCGGCTTTAAAGAAGGAATCAGAGGAAGTGCTGCAGATGCGTCTGCTGACGGCGGACAATGCGGTGTTTACCCGGACGGAGGGCGGTTTTCTGGCGCTGGAGTTCGGGGGGAAGACCTATGACCGGGTGGGGGTGTATCTGACCTTCCCCCTGACCAATCCCCAGGAGTATATCTCCATCCGGGAGGCGGATGAGAAAGCCAGGGAGATCGGGATGATCCGTTCTCTGCAGGAGATGCCCCGGGAAGTGCAGGATATGATTCAGGAGCAGGTGCGCCTGCGCTACTTCATGCCGGTAATCCGCAGGGTCATGGAGGTCAAGGACGAGTACGGCTATGCCTACTGGCATGTGCAGACGGATTTCGGCAGCTGCCGCTTTACCACCCATATGGGCGGTGACGCCGTGGTGGCTTTAGGCGATGCACGCTATCAGATCACGGACCTCGACGGCAACCGCTATGAGCTGCCGGATCTGTATGCCCTGACCGTCATGGAGCGTAAGAAGCTGGATCTGTTTATTTAAGCATCATATGAAGGAGCTTTAAAATGAAACTATTATATACATTACAGAAGCCGCAGCAGGAGGCGCTGCAGCTGCATGACGGGGAGGATATCTGGTACTGTGTTCCGGTGGATCTGGCTTTTGATAACCGGAGACACAGTGCAGAGACCGACTATGCACAGCAGGCCTGGATCGTGGTGACCCAGGAGAGGCTGATCACCCTGCGGGGGGAGGAGAAAGACTCCGAGCATCTGCTGGCGGATTGTGAAAAAATCAAATGTGAGCATCAGGTGGGCTGCGGCATTGTGACCGTATTTCCCAGGGAGGGGCAGCCGGAATGCGTGGCCCGTTTTTCCATGCGGCATATCGTCCGGGTGGCCTATGCGGTGCGGGGAGCCCAGACGCTGATCCAGGCCATACGGGAGGAAAAAAATCCCCGGATGGTCAGTCGGGTAGAAAGCAGAGAGTATGAAAAATACTGTGAAAAATGCGGCCGTGCCCTGCCCGGCACCAGCAAGTGCATGTACTGTGACGGCAAGGGAGAGGTACTGAAAAAATTCATGGCGCTGTGCGGCGATTTTATGGGCAGGCTGCTGGCGATCTCGATACTGCTGGTGCTGCTGGCGGCGATCAATATGTGCAACCCCATGGTGCAGCGCTATTTTATCGATCACAGCCTGGCAACGGGGCAGGGAACCATGAGGGATCTCTGGCTGTTTATCCTGGTGACCTTTGTGCTGACAGTGGGCGGAATGATCTGCTGGATCTATCGGTACTGGCTCTGCGTCAAGCTGGGAGCGTCCCTGAGCATGAGCCTGCGTTCCAAGCTGTATTATAAGATCCAGGTGCTGTCCCTGTCCTTTATCAACAACCGTAAGCCCGGCGAACTGATGAACCGGGTGTCCCAGGATACCAAGCAGATCCGCACTTTTATGGAAGATGTGTTCGGGGATATGTTTTCCACTCTGGTGACCATGATTGTATCCCTGGTGATGATGATGGTGATCAGCTGGAAGATGACGCTGCTGTCCCTGGTGTTTGTGGGGGCGGTCGTTGTGATTACCAAGATGTTCTGGCATCATATCCATACCATTTATCATAAGCAGTGGCTGAGGGCGGATGACTTAAGCAGCAATCTGCAGGATATCCTGTCCGGCATGCGTATTGTGAAATCCTTCGGCAAGGAGGAGCAGGAGAGCGAAAAATTCACCAAAAAGACCGGGGCTTTTGCCGCAATGCAGAAAAAGAACGAGACCTTTTGGGCTGTCTTTTTCCCCATAATGACCTTTCTGCTGGGCGTGGGCACCTATATCGCCGTCTATTTCGGCGGCATCCAGGTGCTGGATGGCAGCATGACGGTGGGAGAGCTGGTGCAGTTTATCACTTACAGCGGCTATCTGTTCGGTCCCTTGAGCTGGATGACCCATCTGCCCAGAGAAGTCATGCAGATGCTGACCAGCTTAAACCGGATCTATGATGTGCTGGACGAGGAGCCCATGCTGGCGGATAAGGCGGAGAGCAAAGCCTTTCCGATACAGGGCGCATTTACCTTTGAGGATGTGTCCTTTGGCTATCAGACCTACGAACCGGTGCTGGAGCATATTTCCTTTACGGTAAAGCCCGGGGAGATGATCGGTCTGGTGGGAGCCTCCGGCACAGGAAAATCCACACTGATTAATCTGATCATGCGGCTGTATGACGTGGATCAGGGCAGGATTACGGTGGACGGCTGTGATCTGCGGGATGTGCAGATGGAGTGCCTGCATTCCCAGATCGGCGTGGTGCTGCAGGAGACCTTCCTGTTTTCCGGCACCATTCTGGCCAATATCCGTTTTGCCAAGCAGGACGCCACCCTGGAGGAGGTCATCATGGCGGCCAGAGCAGCCAATGCCCACGACTTTATCTGTAAAACGCCGGACGGCTACAATACTTATGTGGGCGAGCATGGTTATAATCTATCCGGAGGCGAGCGGCAGCGTATCGCCATTGCCAGAGCGATTCTGAACAATCCCCGGATCCTGATTCTGGATGAGGCCACCTCGGCGCTGGATACGGAAAGTGAATTTCTGATCCAGCAGGCGCTGGACCGTCTGGTAAAGGGCAGAACCACCTTTGCCATTGCCCACCGCCTGTCCACCCTGCGGGGAGCGGACCGTCTGGTGGTCATCGACAAGCACGGCATAGCCGAGATCGGCACCCACAACGAACTGCTGGAGAAAAAGGGGATCTATTACGGACTGGTGAACGCCCAGCTGAGAATGAGCAGCGGGGAGACGTAAAAAGTGATTTATCGGAAAAGGCATTATGGAGGATTCCATAGTGTCTTTTTTGTGCAGCTTGACAGGAAAAAAGTGTCACTTGCAGGCGGCGGTATTGCAGGAGGAGTAAGGAATTGCTACAATCGGGATATCCAAAAGAGAGAGGGGAATGAGATGAAATATACCGTAGAGCATATTTCCGAAGGGGAAGACGAGGTCATTCTGCGCTGCCGCAGCAAAACGGCGGAGGTGGAGGAGCTTCTGCAGTTTCTGGAAACCCGCAGCAGAAAGCTCATCGGCAGCAGGGCGGGGGTGCAGACGGTGCTGGAGCCGTCCCGGATCCTGTATCTGGAAAGTGTGGAGGGGAAAACCTTTGCCTATACGGAACAGGAGGTGCTGCAGGTGGAGTATTCGCTGACGCAGCTGGAGCAGCTGCTATGCACGATTAATTTTTTCCGCTGCAGCAAATCCATGATTCTCAATATTGACAAGGTAAAGGAGCTGCGGAGTCTGGCTTCCAATCGTATTGACGCCACCATGAGCAGCGGGGAGCATATCATCATCTCCAGAACCTATGCGGCGGCGTTTCGGAAACGATTGAGGGGAGAACGATGAGCAGGGAGGATGAAATGAACAGGGAAGAAAGAAGTCGGAAAAATGAAAATATGAATCAGACGGATGAGGATAAGAGGAATTCAGATAAGAGGAATTCAAAAAGAAATGCTGGTTCCGGGAATCCGGCAGAGAAGCATGGTAGAAGCAGAACGGAGGGGAGGATGACCCTGCTGGAGCGGTATCTGGTGGTGGAGATCGGCATTGAATTTAAGGCCTGTCTGTATTTTTTCTGCATCCTGTTTTTTTATGCGGTCTACCGGATGATCGGCGGACGGATGGAGGCCGGTATCCTGCATATGGGGGAAATGATTCTGCTGACCTATGGCATGGGATATGTGCAGTTCTATCTGTTATCCGGTTTTGATGAGGGGGACCGGCTGGGGGCCAGGGAGATCGGGTATCTTCTGCTGTGCGTGGGTATCTACACGGCTGTGTCCTATCTGGGGAGATGGTTTGACAGGAGTATTCCGGTGACCGTCCTCTTCGCTCTTTATATGACCCTGGCCTATCTGTGCGGTTTTCTGGTCTATAAGATCAAAAGGATACTGGACGCAAAGCAGCTGAATGAGGAATTGAGGGCTTTTCAGGAAAGGAGTCGGGATGAAACCGGTTATTGAGATTGCACATTTAACAAAGCGGTACGGGAAAAACAGAGGAGTAACGGATCTTAGCTTTACCGTGGAGCAGGGGGAGATCTTCGGCTTCCTGGGGCCCAACGGCGCCGGAAAATCCACCACCATACGGGCCATGCTGGGCTTTATCGGCTTTGACAGCGGGGAGATCCGGCTGCTGGGAAAGGATATCCGCCGTGAGCGGGAGGAGATTCTGGCCCAGGTGGGCTATATGCCGTCGGAAACCATGTTTTACCCCAACATGAAAGCGGGGGAGATCATCCGGATGGCGGCCCAGGTGCGCAGAAAGGACTGCCGGGAGGAGGCCGGAATCCTCTGCGAGCGGCTGCAGGTGGATACGGAAAAGCGGATCTGCGAGCTGTCCCTGGGCAACCGCAAGAAGGTCAGTATTGTCTGTGCCATGCAGCACAGGCCGGAGCTCTTTATCTTTGACGAGCCCACCAGCGGCCTGGATCCGCTGATGCAGACGGCATTTTTTCAGCTGATCCGGGAATATGTGGAGCAGGGGGCGACCTGCATCCTGTCCACCCATGTGCTGTCGGAGGTCAGGCGCTACTGTGACCGGGCGGCAATCCTGAAGGAGGGGCAGCTGCAGCGGGTGGATACGGTGTCTGCCCTGACCAGGGCCGGTGCCAAGCGCATCAAATGGGTGCGGGACGGCAGACAGGAGGAGTTTATCTATGAGGGAGATCTGAATGATCTGCATAAGGAACTGGCGGGACACGATATCACGGATCTGCTGATTGAGGAGCCCTCCCTGGAGGA
>JAGANP010000354.1 GCA_017624175.1 Lachnospiraceae bacterium
GTGACCGGAGACAGGGGAGTTTATTACTGCAACAGCATAAACAGGAATGAAGTTGTATAGAGAGGATAACATGAAAATATCAACGAAAGGCCGTTACGCAGTGCGGGTCATGCTGGATCTGGCGCTGAACAATAACGGAGAATGTATCAAAGTAAAAGAGATTGCGGGCAGACAGGGGATTTCTGAGAAATATCTGGAGCAGATCATTGCCGTGCTGAATAAGGCGGGCTATGTGAAAAGTGTCAGGGGCGCCCAGGGAGGCTACCGGCTGGCTAAGGAGCCGGAAGAGTATACCGTGGGGATGATCCTGCGTCTGACAGAAGGGTCCCTGGCCCCCGTGGCCTGTCTGGAGGACGACTACGGCGTCTGCGAGCGATGCGATACCTGTGAGACGCTGCAGGTCTGGAAAGATATCTATGAAGCGGTCAACAATGTGGTGGATCATGTGACCATAGCGGATCTGGCGGCAAGGCACAGGCAGCGGCTGGATGCCATTGATTATTCCATTTGAGCGGAAGAAGAGGAAGAGGCTGTAAAGGTGACTTTACGGCCTTTTTTTGGCTTGACGTGCCGGGGGCGTTTTGCTATTGTGAAAGTAGCAAACAAAACGGAGGAACATAGGCGATGAACAGTCAGGAATTCAGCAATCCGGTGGATTTAAAGCAGATCCGGGTGACGGATAGCTTCTGGCACTGAGAGCAGGAGCTGGTGCGCAGGGAGGTGATCCCCTATCAGTGGGAAGCCCTGAATGACCGGGTGGAGGGGGCGGCTCCCAGCTACTGTATGCGCAATTTTCGGGTGGCAGGCCGCATGATGCGGGAAAAAAAGAGTAAGGGAGCTGCTTATGTGGCGCCGACTTATACCTTCCGGGGCTTTGAAGCGCTGCCGGAGGATCCGGCCCATCCGGAAGAGGACAAATTCTATGGATTTGTCTTTCAGGATACCGACTTTTCCAAATGGATTGAAGCGGTGGGCTACAGCCTGCTGCAGCATCCCGACCCGGTATTGGAGCAGACGGCGGATGAGGCCATTGATATTGTCTGCGGGGCTCAGCTGGAGAACGGTTATCTGGACACCTATTACATAATCAACGGCATGGATCGGGCTTTTACCAATCTGCGGGATCACCATGAGCTGTACTGCCTGGGGCATCTGGTGGAGGGAGCCGTGGCGTATTACCAGGCCACGGGCAAGGATAAGCTGCTGAAAGCGGCCATGGGTTTTGCTGATTACTGCTGTGAAGTCTTCGGCCCGGCGGAGGGGCAATGCAAGGGCTATCCCGGACATGAGATTGCGGAGATGGCGCTGGTGCGTCTGTATCAGGTGACGGGGGAGGAGCGGTATTTGAAGCTGTCCCGCTTTTTCCTGGACCAGCGGGGACAGCAGCCCTTTTACTTTGAGGAAGAGGAAAAGGAACGGGCGGCGCATGACGGGCAGCCCTATCGTCCGAATACCAATAATGCCTACCATCGGGCTCATCTGCCGGTGCGGGAGCAGGCGGAGGCCGTGGGCCATGCGGTGCGGGCGGTATATCTGTACAGCGGTATGGCGGATGTGGCCAGATTATGCCGGGATGAGGCCATGGAGGCGGCCTGTGACAGGCTCTGGGACAATGTGACCCGGGAAAAAATGTATGTGACCGGCGGAATCGGGGCTACGCATATGGGAGAGGCTTTCTCCTTTGCCTATGATCTGCCCAACGATACGGCGTATTCCGAGACCTGTGCGGCCATTGGCCTAGTCTTCTGGGCCAGAAGAATGCTGCAGTTAAAGCCCCGGGGCAAATACGGGGATGTGATGGAGCTGGCCCTTTACAATACCGTGCTGGCGGGCATGGCTCTGGACGGCAGGAGCTTTTTCTATGTGAATCCGCTGGAGGTACTGCCCCGGGCCTGTCATGAGGATGCCCGGAAAGCCCATGTGAAGAGTGTACGGCAGAAGTGGTTTGGCTGCGCCTGCTGCCCGCCCAATATTGCCCGGCTGGTGAGTTCGGTGGCTGCCTACGCCTATACGGAGTCTGCCGATACCCTGTGGGTGCACCTGTACATGGGCAGTGTGCTGACCAAACAGGTGGGAGAAAAGACACTGGAGCTGCAGGTGGAAGCCGGGATGCCCTGGGAGGGGAAAGTAAAAGTAAAGGTGCATGGGGAACAGGTGCCCTGCAGGCTGGCGTTCAGGATCCCCGGCTGGAGCAGTGGGGCAAAGGTAAGCTGCTGCTGCGGGGGAGAGCAGCTGCAGATTGCAGTGGAGGAAAAAGGATTGGCGGTGCGGGGGATTCCGGAAGCCGGGAGCACGGAGGAGGGCGGAAGGATGCCGCAGAAGGCAGTGGCTTATCGGGAAGGATATCTGTATCTGGACGGCGTCTGGCAGGACGGAGATGAGATCCTGCTGGACATGGAGATGCCGGTGCGGATTCTGACAGCGGATCCCAGGGTGAGGGAAGACATTGGAAAAGTGGCCGTTGCCCGGGGACCTGTGGTTTACTGCCTGGAAGAAGCGGACAACGGCAAGGATCTGTATCTGTGCAGACTGGCGCTGCAGAGCCTGAACCCTGAGAACATACAGGAGGAAATCCGGATAGAACGGACGCAGGAGCTGGGACATCCCATGATCGTGCTGAAGATGCCCGGCAGGCGGCTGGTGCCCGGGGAAAGCCGGGAACTGTACAGCCCCTGTCAGCCGCAGCAGGAGCGGGAGATCACTTTGCGCATGATCCCCTATTACGCCTGGAATAATCGGGGCGAGGGGGAGATGAGCGTCTGGATGAGAGCATAAGCAGTCAGATATTTTCCCGGATGCGGATATCCACCGCCACATAGTTGTATTCTTTTTCCGGCAGCTCCCCGGTGGTCAGATAGGCGAAAAGCAGTGTCAGCGGCTTGGAACCCTGCACCTTGGGCTGCTGGCAGATGGTGGCGGCGATGACGCCCTTTTTCACCAGGGCCTTGGTGGTGGGTACCTTATCAAAAGCAATGACCCGGATCCGGCCCTCCAGTCCCAGCATGGAGATACTGCGGCAGCCGCCGTTTACGCCGCCCGCTGCAAAGAACAGCGCATTGATTTCCGGGTGCTCTGTCAGCAGCCGGGTGGTTTTTTCATAGCTCTCAAATTCGTCATCATGGTTTTCTATGATATCCACGATTTCCATATCGGACTTATAGCGCTTTAAAGAACTGACGAAACCGGCCACTCTCTCGGTGTGGCACAGGATATCCGGGGAGCCGGTCACGATGCCCACCCGGACCTGACCCTGGGTCATCAGATGCATCAGCCCGGCGGCAGTCTGCCCGCTTTTGGCATAGTGGCTGCCCACATAGGCAATGCGCCTGGAATTTTCGATATCGGTGTTGAAGGTGACCACGGGAATGCCCTGCTCATACAGGGTATTGATGCATTCCCGGATCCGCTCGTCATTGTAGGGGGCCAAGGCAATGCCGTTTGCCTCCTCCTCCACCAGTTCCCGGATGGCCCGGAGCTGCTGCTCCACCCCGTAGGTGATATGCTTGAGGATTACGGTGCAGTTATAACCGGCCAGTTCCTCGGCTTTCTCCATGACCCCCTCCTCCACATCAATGAAAAAAGGATTTTCCGCCGAAAACAGGACAACCCCCAGCTTCAGCCTTTTTTTCTGCGCCGCCAGCACCAGCCCGGCAATATTGGGCTTGTAGTCCAGGGCTTTGGCGATCTCCCGGATCTTTTCCGCCGTCTCGGGATTCACCGATCCCCGGTTATTGAGTACACGGTCCACAGTTCCTCTGGAAACTCCCGCCAGAGCGGCTATCTCCTTTATCGTTGCCATTGCGTACCTCCGATCCTACATGCTGCTGTCATATCTTACACTAACATAAAAGTATGATGAAGTCAAACATGTCCTTTGCGTGCCCGGGCACAGAACGGGCACGCTGCCGTCGGGACAGCGGCGGCGGTTTTTTTCCCCGAATCCGGAGCTGCTATCATATTCCACAGAATTTATTCATAAAAATGTGCATAATCCCGAAATTGGAAAAGGTGTATTGATTTTATTTCTCAAAACGAGTATGCTATAGGTAGCGTGCTCGGACACAATGCAGACGGAGACAGGCTCCGGCAGGTGACGGGCGTAAGAAACGGAGGTTAAGATATGTTATACATCGGTATTGATTTAGGGACGTCGGCAGTCAAGCTCCTGCTGATGGACGGAGAGGGTAAAATCCGGAATATTGTTTCCCGGGAGTACCCCATCTACTTCCCCCATCCGGGCTGGTCGGAGCAGAAGCCCGAGGATTGGTACGAGCAGACCATGATCGGGATTGAGGAACTGCTGGCTGACGCGGATAAGAGCCAGGTGGCA
>JAGANP010000355.1 GCA_017624175.1 Lachnospiraceae bacterium
GATTATGGCAAGAAAGAAGATCATTGCCGGCAACTGGAAGATGAATATGACTCCCAGCCAGGCAGTAGAATTGGTGAATACCTTAAAGCCCCTGGTGGCAAATGATGAGGTGGACGTGGTGTTCTGCGTACCCGCTATCGACATCATTCCTGCAATGGAGGCCGCAAAGGGTTCCAATATCCAGATCGGTGCAGAGAATATGTACTTTGAGGAGAAGGGAGCCTTTACCGGAGAGATCGCTCCTGCGATGCTGACAGATGTGGGCGTGAAGTATGTGATTATCGGTCACTCCGAGAGAAGAGAGTATTTTGCAGAAACAGATGAGACGGTGAACAAGAAGGTGCTGAAAGCCTTTGAGCACGGCATTACCCCGATTATCTGCTGTGGTGAGTCCCTGACCCAGAGAGAGCAGGGCATCACGATTGACTGGATCCGTCAGCAGATCAAGATCGCTTTCCTGAATGTAACGGCAGAGCAGGCTGCTGCAGCGGTTATCGCTTATGAGCCTATCTGGGCGATCGGTACCGGCAAGGTGGCTACCACCGAGCAGGCCCAGGAGGTATGCAAGGCCATCCGTGACTGCATCGGTGAGATCTATGATGAGGCAACTGCTGCCGCTATCCGTATTCAGTACGGCGGTTCCGTATCCGCTGCCAGCGCTCCGGAGCTGTTTGCACAGCCCGATATCGACGGCGGTCTGGTGGGCGGCGCTTCCCTGAAGCCGGATTTTGGCGCTATTGTGAATTACAATAAATAAGTTCAGGCATATCAGAAAGGGCATCGGAGGAGAGTGCTGCACTCCCTATCCGATGCCCTTTGCTTCTGGATGGCGGCAACTTTCTTGCTCATTTTCCGCACCTGATTTGTGCATTGCAGAAATGGTACATTTTTGGTATACTGATAAAAATGCCTTTTATGAAGAGGGGAGGATCTAGCATTGATATTCAAATGTAAAAACTGCGGCGGCAACTCCGTATACAGTCCCGAAAAAAAGATGATGTACTGTCCCTTTTGCGACAGTGAGAATAGCGATGAGCGGCAGTACGAGCATGCACAGATGCAGCTCTGTCCCAACTGCGGCGGTGAGGTGACTTATACGGAGCATACATCGGCGCTGCAATGTCCCTACTGTGATCATTATATTATTCTGGATGAACGGGTTGAGGGAGCTTATACTCCCCGAAAGATCATTCCTTTTCAGTACAGTAAGGAGATGGTGAAGAACCTGATTCGTGAAAAATTCAAGAAGTGTACCTTTGCCCCTACGGATTTCCTGTCAGAGGTGCGCTTAAATACCATAACCGGCGAATACATACCTTTCTGGATGTACGATTATCATACCCGCTGTCTGTTTCAGGGAGAGGGCGTGAAGCGCCGCAGCTGGGTGTCGGGGAATACCGAGTATACGGAGCACGCCTATTATCATGTGGTGCGGGATATGAGCATTGAGTTTGCCGGGATCCCGGCGGATGCTTCCTTAAAAATGCCGGATGGGATCATGGATCTGCTGGAGCCTTACAATTATAAGGAATTGGTGCCCTTTCAGCCGGAATACCTGTCCGGCTTCCTGGGAGAAAAATATAATATGACATCGGATCTGATCGAGAGCCGTGCTCATGCCAAGATGGAGAGCAGCGCAGCGGCCATGCTGCAGCAGAGTATTACCGGTTATTCCTCCATGAACGCTGCGAACCGGAGCATTACCGCTCCTGCGCCGGATACCGAGTTCGATCTGCTGCCGGTCTGGGTATACCGCTATACCTATAAGGATCAGGAATATCCTTTCTATGTAAACGGACAGACGGGGAAAATCATCGGAAAGACCCCTGTCTCCAGCGCCAAGGTATGGGCCTATGGAGCAACGCTGTGGGCCTGTCTGACGGCGATTATTGTTATGATTGGATACCTATTATTGTAAGGCAAGGGAGGGGATAAGCAGATGGAGAATGATTTTAAGAGAGAAGCCCGGAAACAGTATCTGCATTTTTTCCGTTTCTGGTTTATTATTGTGGGGATTCTGCTGGCTGTGACGATCTTGGTGACAGTGGTGAGGATCATTACGGAAAACAATATGAAGCGGGAAAATGCGCAGGCCCCCACGGAGCGAGTCTATGATTATGCAGATATGCTGACGGATGAGGAAGAGGAAAAGCTGCGGCAGCTGATTGCCGAAAAAGAGGCGCAGATTGGCTGCGATCTGGTGCTGGTGACGATCTGTCAGCCGGTGGAGGGCAGAGAGGCGCAGGAGACCTATGGCTACCGTTCTACCAGCTGGGAACAGAATATGCAGGATATTGCCGATGATTTCTATGATAATAATTGTTACGGCTTTGATGCGCCTTATGGGGACGGGGCATTGATCCTGGATAACAGTTATGAGGGGCAGAGCGGCACCCATCTTTCCACCAGCGGCAAAGTATTCGCCCGGTTCGGGGATTATGAGATCGATCAGGCTCTGACCCGTGTGGATCAATATATTGAAAGCGACCCTTATAGGGCTTACAGTGCCTGCATCAATTATATTGCGGACAAAATGAGCGGGCACGGCAATAGCATTGGTATCGTTGTGCTGCTGGCAGTCTTTGTACCCATTATAACGGCGGCAATTTTTGTGGCAACCCATCTGCGGAGCAAAGAGGGCCAAAAAACGACTACAGCCACCACCTATATTGCCGGAGGTAAACCCGTGATGAACCAGCAGAGGGACGACTTTATCCGCAAGAGCGTCAGCCAGAGGAGGATACAGAACAGTTCTTCCTCGGGAGGAGGCCATAGCAGCGGCGGTCATGGCGGGGCCCATCGCAGCAGCGGCGGTCACAGCCATGGCGGAGGCAGCCATCGCCGGTAAGAGAGGGAACAAAAAAGAAGCATCCACATGACGGTATGGATGCTTCTTTCTTTTTTTAAATGAAATATACAGAACGATTTATGCCATCTGGTTTACAGCCTTGCTCAGACGGGATACCTTTCTTGCAGCGTTGTTCTTATGATACACGCCCTTAGAAGCAGCCATCTCGATGGTCTTGGTTGCAGCAGCCAGCTCAGCAGCAGCAACACTCTTATCACCAGCCTCAACAGCAGCCAGCACCTTCTTCATAGCGGTCTTTACACCGGACTTAATAGACTTATTTCGATCAGCCTTGGTCTGGTTTACCAGAATTCTCTTCTTTGCGGATTTAATATTAGCCAAGATTCACACCTCCATTACTTTTGCATTATGTTATGTCTCATGCTTTACCTTAGCCAGACACGGGGGACTAACGTAAACATACTCTTGTATTTTAGACAAAGAATGGTAATTTGTCAATACATAAAACCGAAAAAAAGGTGAAAACTGATAGAAGATAACTATTTTACTGTAAAAGGAGAATTCTTATGAACGGGTTTCAGGTAAGGACGGATCTGGCGCTGGAGGCAAGGGAAAGCATCTCGGAGGCCGAGAGTGAGTTAAGAGGCGTCCGGGTGGAGGAGTATTATCAGGAGCAGGAGGACATTCGTGTCACCAAGGTCATGATTGATACGAAAAATGCCGCCAAGGCCATGGGAAAGCCCATCGGCACCTATGTGACCATCGAGGCGCCCGCCATGCTGGAGCCGGATGAGGATTATCATCGGGAGATCTCTCAGTGTCTTTCCGAAGAGCTGGCACAGATGATGGAACAGGAGAAAGAAGAGCTTTCCGTATTGGTGGTGGGGCTGGGCAACCGGGAGGTAACGGCAGATGCCCTGGGGCCCCAGGTGGTGGATAATCTGTTTATTACCCGCCATATTGTAAAGGCCTACGGCTCGGCGGCTTATAATAAGAAGCGTATGAATCTGATCAGCAGCATTGAGCCCGGGGTAATGGCCAAAACAGGAATGGAGACGGCGGAGATTATCAAGGGTGTGGTGCTGGAAACCCAGCCGGATCTGCTGATCGTTATAGATGCGCTGGCAGCCCGCAGTACGAAGCGGCTGAACCGTACGATCCAGATCACCAACACCGGCATTCAGCCCGGTTCCGGCGTGGGCAATCACCGCAATGCACTGACCCGGGAAAGCCTGGGCGTGCCAGTGATCGCCATCGGGGTGCCCACCGTGGTGGACGCTGCAACGATTGTGGGGGATGCGCTGGAGCGTATCATGGAGGCGGAGCAGGATTTTGACCGGGTAAAATATATGGGGCAGCACCGGACGGCTTTTGTGGAGCTGAACAATATGTATATGACGGGCAAAGATATTGATGCGGTGGTAAAGCGAGTCAGCTATATGGTGTCCGAGGGGATCAATATGGCGCTGGAATGTCAGGAGTGACGGCCGCATATAGTAATAGGGATGAACCGGATGAGAGCAGGTGGGGCCTGTCAGACGCAGAAAAAGAAATCGAATCATTCCCTTTATTCTTATAGGCGGTGTGCTGCTGATGCTGTGGCAGGCTCTTGGGGCCGGAAGCGGGCAGGAGACGGGAGAAGCCGCCGAAAACAGCAGTTTTATCAGCCGCCTGCTGCAGCAAAAGCAGGATCACAGCATTCGGGAGCTGCTGCCTGTATTGGCATTGCAGCAGGAGGAGCAGGGAGATACGGGACTTAAAGAGGAAGCCCTGGAGGAGTGGATGCCCGGCTATCTCTATCAGACCCAGACAGGCCAGGTAGCGGTGCATCAGGCGGCGGAGGAAGCGTCTGCCGGAGGTGAGGAATCCGAGCTGACGCTGGAGCAGCTGATGCAGCTGGAAAATCAGTCCCAGCATGGAAATCCTGAAGATACGGAGGAGGTCGTGGTGCTGGATCTGGAGAAGCTGCTGGCGGAAAACGGCTGGGCGGGATCAGAAGAGGAGACGGCCCCGGCGCTGCAGGAGGCAGAGAACAGTGCGGTACAGGAAAACAGTACGGCACAGGAAAACAGCATCGCCGAGAGCAGCTTTGTTCCGCACAGCAGACAGCAGATTCTGGATCTTGCGGCCCTGCAGGATTATGAAACCCTGCGGGAGCAGTTTTATACGGTGGACAGTATCACCAATATCGGCAGGGAGCTGCTGGATGTGCAGAAGCTGTCGGAGAAGGATCTGACCATCAGCAAGGAGGATCCGGGCCCCCAGATTCTGATCTATCATACGCACTCCCAGGAGGGATTTGCGGATTCCGTTCCCGGGGATGATTCCACCACGATCATGGGGGTGGGGGAGCATCTGGCACAGATCCTGGAGGAGCAGTACGGTTATCAGGTGCTGCATCACACGGGAACCTATGATGTGGAGGAGCTGGACAGCGCCTATTCCCGTTCCCTGCCGGCCATCACCCAGCTGCTGGAGGAGTATCCGCAGATTCAGGTGGTCATAGATCTGCACCGGGATGCGGTGGCGGACGAGAGCACCCGTCTGGTCATGGATCTGGACGGACGGCCCACGGCCCGGTTTATGTTTTTTAACGGCATCAGCTGGACACGCAAGACCGGAAGCATCAGTTATCTGCAAAATGACAATCTGGCCGATAACCTGGCTTTTTCCTTTCAGATGAAATTAATGGCGGAGGAATACTATCCGGGACTGACCCGGAAAAATTACATAAACGGCTATCGCTATAATATGCATTTGCGCCCCCGCACGCTGCTGATCGAATTGGGGGCACAGAACAATACGCTGGAGGAGGCCATGAACGCCTGCGATCCCATCGCTCATCTGCTGGATCTGGTGCTGTCCGGAGAGGGGCAGTAACGACAACGGTACGGGGATGCGGCTTATGCTTGCATAGGTGGCGCATTTCTGTTAAAATAAGGCATATATGGCTTCGGCCCAAGAAGATAGAAAGGTAAAAGGATTCACATTGAACACTGCTGAATCAGATGTGCGCCAGAACGCACAGGAATAGAGGTATACAGATGAGTTCTATAGAGCAGAGCAAGATTCGCAATTTTTGTATTGTTGCCCATATTGACCACGGAAAATCCACCCTGGCAGACCGGATTATAGAGAGTACGGGGCTTCTGACCAGCCGGGAGATGCAGGCCCAGGTGCTGGACAACATGGACCTGGAGCGGGAAAGAGGAATCACCATCAAGGCCCAGGCGGTGCGCACCATTTATAAAGCCAAGGACGGGGAGGAGTATATTTTTAATCTGATCGACACCCCGGGGCATGTGGACTTTAACTATGAGGTCAGCCGTTCTCTGGCGGCCTGCGACGGCGCTATTCTGGTGGTGGATGCGGCCCAGGGCATTGAGGCCCAGACCCTGGCCAATGTGTATTTGGCCCTGGATCATAATCTGGATGTATTTCCGGTAATCAATAAGATCGACCTGCCCAGTGCAGAACCCCAGAGGGTTATTGAAGAGATCGAGGATGTGATCGGCCTGGAGGCCCAGGACGCCCCGCTGATCTCTGCGAAAAACGGTATCGGCATTGAGGAGGTCTTAGAGCAGATCGTCCATAAGATCCCGGCTCCCGGGGGCAGTCCGGAAAATCCGCTGCAGGCCCTGATCTTTGATTCGGTGTACGATCCCTATAAGGGCGTCATCATCTTTTGCCGGATCATGGAGGGAACGGTGAAAAAAGGCACGCTGATCCGTATGATGGCCACCGGCGCCAGGGAAGAGGTGGTGGAGGTGGGGTATTTCGGCGCAGGGCAGTTCATCCCCTGCGAGGAGCTCTCCGCCGGCATGGTGGGCTATATCACGGCCTCCATTAAGAATCTGAAGGACACGGCGGTGGGCGATACGGTGACGGACGACCGTAATCCCTGCAAAGAGCCCCTGCCGGGATATAAGAAGGTGCAGTCCATGGTGTACTGCGGCATGTATCCGGCAGACGGAGC
>JAGANP010000356.1 GCA_017624175.1 Lachnospiraceae bacterium
AAAAAAGTCAGCTGCATGCCCCCGGAGACATCCTTTACCAGGATCTGCAGAATGGTCAGGCTGCGGACTTTCTTCACATTCACCGTGCCGCAGACCGTACCCTGGATAGCGCAGAGATCCCCCACCTTCACCCGGGCAATGGGCACAGGCTCCTGAAAGGTCTCGTAATCCCGGGGATAATAACGAAGAAGGTCTCCCACTGTGCGGATATTGACCTTGGCAAAAAGCTTCTGGGACTTTTCCCCGATCCCTTTCAATTCCAAAATGGAAGTAGCGTCATCCATAGCATTTCTCCTTAAGAGCGGTTGTAAAAAGGGCAGACAGCTGCTCCTGATCCGGCAGCTCCCGCCCTCTTTTTCAGCTTTTTATTCCACGTTTTTATTCCACAGAAACCACATAGTAGTAAATGGGCTGGCCGCCGTACTGCAGTTCAATATCACAGTCCGAATATGTCTCTTCCAGTTCCCGACGCAGCTGCTCTGCGGCCTCCTCCTGGACGTCGCTGCCATAATAAATGCTGATCAGTTCGCTGTCCTCATCCACCATGGCCGCCACCATCTCCTTGGTGATCTGCAGCATATCCTGACCCACGGACAGAATGCCCTTATCGCCGATGCCCATATAGTCGCCCTGCTTGATCTCCTTGTCGTCGATCATGGTATCCCGCACCGCATAGGTCACCTGGCCGGTCTTTACATTGCCGATCTCCTGCATCATCGTAGCTTCGTTATTTTCCACAGACATATCCGGCACATAGTTGATGACCGCCGTAATGCCCTGGGGAATGGTCTTGGTGGGAATGACCAGCAGATTCTTATCCGTCATCAGTTCCGCTGCCTGGTTGGCTGCCAGAATGATATTTTTGTTATTGGGCAGGATAAAGATGGTCTCGGCATTCACCTGCTCCACCGCATCCAGAATGTCCGCCGTGCTGGGGTTCATGGTCTGTCCGCCCTCAATAATGTGATCCACGCCCAGACTCTTAAAGATCTCATTGATACCGTCCCCTACGGACACTGCCAGAAATCCCACAGGCTTCATGGGCTCCTGCGGCGGTGCAGCCTGAGCCGCCTGCTCCTGCTTTTCACTCATCTTAAACAGCTTTTCCTGATGCTCCAGGCGCATGTTGTCAATCTTCAGATTGGACAGCTGTCCGTATTTCAGCGCTTTCTGGATGGCCAGGCCGGGATCATTGGTATGCACATGTACTTTCACCACGTCCTCATCCGCCACACAGACAATGGAATCGCCGATGGATTCCAGATATGCCTTGAAATCCATTTCGTTTTTAATGTTAAAGTTTCTGCTCAGCATGATGATAAACTCGGTGCAGTAACCGAATTTGATCTCTGCCTCGGCCTGTGCCTGATAACCGGAGGACTGGCCTGCAGCACCGCTGCCGTTTCCCTGGGAGGCTTCAGCGATGGTATAGTCGATCTCCTTGCCCAGGAAAGCATCATAAGCGCCTTTCAGCACCTCTACCAGGCCCTGTCCGTCGGAATCCACCACGCCTGCCTGTTTCAATACGGGCAGCAGCTCCGGGGTCTGGCGCAAAACATATTCCGCATGCTCAATCACCTGGGCGATGAACTGCTCCATATCCTCCATTCCGCCCTTGACCAGTTCTCTCGCTTTTTCTGCGCCGCCTCTGGCCACGGTCAGGATCGTGCCCTCCTTGGGCTTCATTACCGCCTTGTAGGCCGTCTCCACTGCCTTGTCAAAAGCATCGGCCAGATCCGGGATATTCAGCTCCGTCTTTCCGCTTATGCTCTTGGTAAAGCCTCTGAGCAGCTGGGACAGGATTACGCCGGAATTTCCCCGGGCCCCCCGCAGGGAACCGCTGGAAACCGCTTTGCACAATGCTGCCATATCTGCATTCTCTCCCAGTGCGGATACCTCTCTGGCGGCAGACATGATGGTCATCGTCATATTGGTACCGGTATCGCCGTCAGGCACGGGAAATACATTCAGTTCATTAATCCACTCTTTCTTGCTTTCCAGGTTTTTTGCGCCGGCTAAGAACATCTTTGACAGCATCTTAGCGTCGATTGCATTTGAAGTCACAGATCTTTCCTCCTTAATCAATCACTCTAACACCTTCTACAAAGATGTTGATTTTTTCAATCTGAATTCCGGTAAACTCTTCCACCTTATATTTCACGCTGCTGATCAGGTTATCTGACACCGCAATGATGCTGACGCCATAGGCTACGATCACATGGAAATCCAGTGTGAGCTTATTATTATTCAGGCTGACATTGATGCCCCGGGTCAGGCTGTCCTTTTTGAGCAGCTTCGCCATGCCGTCTTTCATACTGACGCCCGCCATCCCGACGATACCAAAGCACTCTACCGCCACGCTGCCGGCATACTGAGCGATAACTTCGTTATCTATCACAATATTGCCCATATGTGTATTCATAGAAGAACCTTTCATATAGTACCTCCTTACTATGCAACCTAATTAATCACCATTATACATGCTTTCGGTCAAAAATGGAACACCCCAAAACAAAAATTTAAAAATTTCATTTTTTTGCTTGCTTTTCCCAGCTTTTTCTGTTAATATATCAATGTTGCTAATTTTTATGCAATGACGTAAGGAAAACAACGAAGGCTGAGGAGGTGTCAAGATGGCTAAGTGTGATGTTTGTGGTAAGGGCGTTCATTTCGGTAATAACGTAAGCCATTCTCATAGAAGAAGCAATGCAATGTGGAATTCCAACGTTAAGAATGTGAAGTGCATGGTAAATGGCGCTACGAAGAGATTACATGTTTGTACCAGATGTTTAAAGTCTGGCAAGGTTGAGAGAGCTTAAGAGCTAGCTTATTTGAGGCAAATTTGATTGAAGCAAATGAAAACCGGTTCATCTGAGCCGGTTTTTTGTTGTGCGCCTATTCTTCTTTGCGCTTCTGGAATTCCCTGTTGATATACTGCATCAGCTCCGCATCCCCGCAGAAATTATCGGGATGGAAAATTTTCAGAAGATCCCGGTAGCGCTTTCTCAGAGCCAGGGGATTCCCTGCACTGCGGAACAGTACATTGGCGATATCCTCTCCCTGTCCCGGAAGTTCCGCTCTCTCCCGCTGGTTTCTGCTGCTCTGTTCTATTCTGCGTCTTTCCGCCTCCAGGCGCTGCCTGTCCTCCTCCAGCTTACGAAAACCGTCCTGCAGGATCGCCAGCTTTTTATCAAAGAAAAGGTTCTCCTCCCGCAAGCGCTTCTGTTCCAATACCATCCGGCGGTTCAGAGCATCCATTTCATCCCGAAAACGGACTTTCTCCTGAATAAACTTGTCCCGCATGCTTTCCAGCTCGCTGCGCTCGTTCTGAAGACGGATATTTTCCTGAAAAAGCCACAGTTTCATATTCCGCAGCTCTTCCTCGCTCTGTGCCCTATCCACTTCATCCCAGTTCATCTTGTTTTCCATCTTCGCTATTCACCATATCTCCTTGCGTTCCGTCCTGCTAAAGCAGCAGGGGCTTACAGATCGCAGCAAAGGCAGCAATACCCCAGCAAAAGCAGAATGGCAATCAGAAACAGTCCCATCAGTCTGCTGGTCATAAACAGCATAATCAGCATCCCCAACGCCACGAAAAAAGCGGCCAGTCCGATCAGCTTAAAAATCTTCATATCCGTTCCGTCACTTCTACAGTCCTCATGCTACTATATGCATTGGCGGTCGGATTGGGAACCCGCCGGGCCTCACTCCTGCGTTTTCTTTTCCGGAAAAGCGATATCCACCGCCTCTGCATCGTCTATGCCCGTCTCTTTTTTGCCGGTGAACCTGTCCACCAGATCCGGCAGCATATCCAGCAGCTTGGTTACAGTGTTCTGATCCTTGACATTGACCAGTCTGGTGGTGCCGTCCTTGATGATCAGCACGGCGCTGGGGGACATCTTACCGCCCAGTCCTCCGCCGGCCTTGGCAGAATGCTTATCGGCGTGATTACCGGCCCCGGCTCCAAAACCAAAGCTGACATCCACCAGCGGCAGAATCGTCACATCGCCGACCTGAGTCGGCTGGCCCACCACTGTCTTTGCCGATAATACGGTGTCCATTCCCTGCAGCAGGGAATCTATTACCCCCTGAAATTCCTGTTTATCTGCCATAATACCCATCCTCCTATTTTAAGTTCCTATAAGTTTTTAAATTGTCCCAGCAGTCTCCGCAGCCGCTGATCCAGTATCACCCGCACCGCCTGATACAGCAATACCGCTATCACTATGCGTCCTCGCAGGGATACTTTTCCCTCCAGGATCCGCTGCTCAAAGTCCGGTGTGACCGTAACCCGGCATTTCTTCCCCAGAAAAGGTTTTATCGTCCAGTAAGCCCCGTACAGATACCCCGTAGTATCCGGTTCTCCCAGACCCACCACCGCTTCGGCCCGCAGTACCCGGGGACGGATACTCCTTAGGATCTTTCCCAGACGACTCAGTGCATGCTTTACCAGCTCCTGATTATCCTGATCCTGCAGCACGGACAGATACTGCCGCAGTTTTTCTTTCCGGCTTCTCGGCGATTGGGGCTTTGCGTCAGGTTTTTCCTCCGCCTGCTCCTGTGCCTTTTGCTCCGTATTTTCCTTATGCTCTGCAGTGTCTGCGGCAGCTTCCACAGCCTCCTCTGCCGTCTCCGCAGCCTCCTTTAGCGGCTGCTGTGCGGCAGCTGTCTCCGCCTCCGGGGGATTCTCCGGCTCCTCTTCCTGCTTCCCGCCGCTGTCAAACACTGTCAGCCACAGCACCTTGACCCGCAAGGCCCTGCTCCGGGGATAAATAAACTCCCCTCTCACCAGACCGAACAGCCACCGAAACCGGAACCATGCCTCATATTTTCCGTCATGGGCATTCCCGCCGCCCCGGTATACCACGGGCATAAACAGCACCAGCAGCAGTACCAGAAGCAGAAATCCCAGCAGGCACAGCAGGATAATCCCCAATATACTAAGTATTTTTAATACCACACTCCACATCTGCACTCTCCATGCCTGCCAGCAGATAATCTCTCAGCTGTGCATCTCCCCTGGCAGCCCAGGCTTCCCTTGCAATCTGCTCCACGATCTCCACCGCTTTCTCATAATCCTCTGCAATGCCAATGATATAGGGCGGATGCTTTTTATAATATTTCTGCTGCAGATATTTTGACGCATAGATATCCAGCTGGTCTGCGGCATTGCCTGCCAGAGCCAGCAGATATACACCGGCCTTTTGCGGCCTGACGGACAGCTCCCTTTTCAGTTTTTCCAGTTTATCCCTGTTTATGCCCTCACTCAGGTAGAGCCGGGGATAATATTCCGGCTGCAGCATGTATTCCTCCTCGGATTGTCCTTTTTCTGGTATTTTGCCTATTATAACACAAATATCTGCAAATGGAAATGAAATAATTCTAAAGAACGGAAGAAACCGGGGTCTTTCCCCGGCTTCTTAAAAATATTTTTTGCTTCCCCACAGATTATTTTTCTTCAGTTCCAGATACTCGTTATACGCTTTCTCCAAAATCTGCTTTTCGTTGGCAAATTTCAGCAAATGGTACGCTTCATGGTACTTGTAAAATCCTGAGTCTACAAAAAATTCCTCTCTTTGTGGTTTGCTGTAATAACTATCCGCCATCATCAGATACCAATGAACGTCTTTCGATACCACATCCTCCGGCACGGTAAAAGTATATTCGCTTTTCCCGATATACTTGATAATGGACGCTTCTGCTCCGGATTCCTCCAATACCTCCCGCAGGGCAGTTTCTTTATACTCCTCTCCCTCTTCCACGGTACCCTTGGGAAGAACCCAGCCTTCGTATTTATTCCTGTAATTTTTGTACAGGAGCAAAATTTTACCTCGGAAAATTACCACACCACCACAGCTCGTTGCTTCAATCATTGCAATCTCCTCCGAACGGTGTGTCGTATTGACTAATGTAAGTATAGACTAATTTCCCGTGAATAGCAACCAGAAAATAAAAATTTACTTATATATCCTCCGAGAACCAGGCATCAAAAATACGCTTTGCCACAGGCGCCGCATAATCACCGCCGGAACCGGCGCCCTCCAGAATCACGGTGACGCAGATCTGAGGATCCTCCGCCGGAGCAAAACCCGTAAACCAGGCATGGGAATCCCCTTTCTGGTTATTGTACTCCGCAGAACCGGTCTTGCCGGCCGCCGTATAATTCAGCCCCGATAATACACTGGCGGTACCGGATTCCACCACCTGGGTCATCAGCTGGCGCAGAATCCGGGCCTCCTGCTGGGTCATCAGCTGTCCGTAGCTTTTTTCCTTAAATTGCTTTATCAGCGTTCCGTCCTCGGAACGCACCGAGTCAATGACATAGGGTTCCATCAGCTCTCCGTCGTTGGCAATGGCGCTGCACAGCAGATGAAGATGCATGGGCGACATCTGGGTCCTGCCCTGGCCGATGGCTGTCTGCATCATCTCACCGTCCGTCATCTCCTCAGACACCTTTACACTGCTCTGAGAATAGTTGAGCGAAAGGGGCAGCTCCTGATTGAACAGCAGTTGATCCAGCGTCTCCCGGAATGCATACCGATCCAGTTCCATCCCGATATTGGCAAAGGAGGAATTGCAGGATTTGGCAAAGGAAGTGGTAAAATCCACCTTTCCATGACGGATGCCATGATAACAGCTGATGGAAGCGCCATCATGCTGATAGGAACCGCTGCAGTCATAGGTATAGCTGTCATAGTCCTCCGGGTGCTCCCGGATATATTCCAGTGCCGTTACGATCTTAAAGGTGGAACCTGGCGGATAAAGTCCCTGGGTAGCCCGGTTTAACAGGACGGAGCTGGAGGAATCCTCCAACAGATCGTCCCAGATCTCCGGGATCTCATTGGGATCAAAATCCGGGCCGGAAACCATGGCCAGGATCCGGCCGGTATCGCATTCCGACACAATAATGGCCCCTTTATAGATCCCCAGAGACTTTCTGGCGATCTGCTGAAGCTCCACATTCAGCGTGGTATAGACATTATCTCCCGGATTTTTGATACCCGCTGCGTCATTAGCCGCTTTCTCCGACAACGAGAGATTGGAGTTGATCAGATAATAATTGGCCTGGGCCTCCACTCCCGTCCTGCCTTTGGTAGAATACCCCACCACATGAGCAAACAGATTGCCGAAAGGATACTCCCGGGTCTCATTCCCCTCCTCATCCAGCAGTGTCCGGGCCAGCACCTGCCCGTCTGCACTGT
>JAGANP010000042.1 GCA_017624175.1 Lachnospiraceae bacterium
CTGGCATTATGAGCTGGAAAGCACGGAAGGAGAACTGACCATTAACGGGGTGGTATATAATGAGATGAAAGGTGCACTCTCTTCACCTGAGGATGTGCTCTACCAGGAGCAGAAGAAGTCTCTGTATCCAGACACCCCTTACGGAAAAGTATCCGGCGGCGATCCGGCGGTAATCCCCGAGCTTTCCTATGAGGAGTTTCTGGAATTCCACAGGCGGTATTATCATCCTTCTAATTCCTATATTTATCTGTACGGCAACATGGATATGGGAGAGAAGCTGCAGTTTATCGATGAGCAGTATCTGTCCGCTTTTGACCGGCTGGAAATCGACAGCTCCATTCGGGAGCAGGAACCTTTTCCCGCACTGCGCAGAGTGGTACGGGAATATCCCGTCAGTGAAGATGCCCGGGAGGAGGAGTGCGGCTACCTGAGCTACAATATGACAGCCGGAGACTGCCTGGACCGGGAGCTGTATGTGGCTTTTCAGGTACTGGACTATGCGCTGTGCAGTGTGCCGGGAGCGCCCTTAAAGCAGGTGCTGCTGGATCACTCCATGGGCAAGGATGTATACAGTGATTATGACAGCGGCATCAGGCAGCCCTTTTTCAGTGTGGTGGCCAGCGATACGGATGCGGAAAAAGCGGAGGAGTTTGTGGCGCTGATAGATCAGGAGCTGCAGCGGATCGTGAAAGAGGGCTTTGATCCCAAGTCCCTGCTGGCAGGGCTCAATCATATGGAATTCAAATACCGGGAGGCGGATTTCGGCAGATACCCCAAGGGACTGATGTACGGTCTGCAGATGCTGGACAGCTGGATCTATGCGGAGGATAAGCCCTTTATCCATATTGAGGCCAATGAAACCTTTGCCAGACTGCGGGAAAAGGCCCAGGAGGGTTATTTTGAACAGCTGGTGCAGACCTATCTGATTGACAATCCTCACAAGTCTCTGGTGATTCTGCAGCCCAAAAAGGGCATGGCCGAGGAACAGGAAGCAGCGCTGAAAAAGCAGCTGGCAGGCCGTAAGTCAGAGATGAGCAGGGAGCAGCTGGAAGAGATCATAGCCCGGTACCAGGCCCTGACGGCTTATCAGGAGCAGGAGGACAGCAGGGAGGCTCTGGCCCGGATTCCCATGCTGGAGCGGAAGGATATCGGCAGGGAGGCCCGGAAACTGGTGAATGAGGAGACCCGGATTGAGGGAATCTCGGCTCTGCGTCATACCCTGCACACCAACGGCATCGCCTATATTCGTATGATCTTTTCTCTGGAGCAGGTGCCGGAGCGGCTTTACCCCTATGTGGGCATCCTCAAAAACTGCCTGGGACTGCTGAATACGGCCCATTACAGCTACGGGGAGCTGTCCAATGAGATTGATCTGAACACCGGCGGCATGGGCGCAGTAAACAATATCTACGGCAATGTGGAAAATACCGATGTATATAAAGCGACTTTGGAGCTGAAGACCAAGGTGCTGTATGGCAATATTGACAAGGCTATGGAGCTGCTGCAGGAGATTGTGATGACCTCCGACTATACGGATGAAAAGCGGCTGCTGGAGATCGTATCGGAGCGACAGTCTCAGATACAGTCCCAGATGACGGCCAGAGGAGACGGCGTGGCGCTGAACCGGGCGCTGGCCTATGGCAGTGTCTCCGGGGCAATCAGCGAGACTCTGTCGGGTATTCCTTATTTCCGGCTGCTGTCCCGGATACAGGGGCATTTTGCCCAGGAGAAAGAAGCTTTGGTAAAGGCACTGCAGGAGCTGGCGGCTATTATTTTCCGCAGGGAAAACCTGCTGGTGGACTATGTGGGCACTGATGAGGGCTGGGAATCTACGGCGGCTGCCGCCCGGCGTTTCGCAGAGAGCCTGTATACCTGTCCTGTGACAACGGGAAGCTATAAGCCCGTGCCCCAGCGGCTGCAGGAGGGCTTCATGACCGCCGGACAGGTATTGTATGTGTGCCGGGCCGGCAACTTTAAAAAGAAAGGGCTACCCTATAAGGGAACCCTGCGCTTTTTAAAGGTTATGATGGAATACGAATATCTGTGGACCAATGTCCGGGTAAAAGGAGGAGCCTATGGCTGCATGTGCAGCTTCGGCAGATCCGGGGAGAGCTATTTTGTCTCCTACCGGGATCCCAACCTAAAGCATACGGTGGAGATCTATGAAAAGGCGGCGGATACGGTGGCGCAGTTTACCGCAGACGAACGTACCATGACCCAGTATATTATAGGAGCGGTCAGCGATATGGATACGCCTATGAATCCATCTGCCTACGGGCTGTTTTCCTTAAGCGCTTATCTGTGCGGAATCAGTCAGCAGATGCTGGATCAGGAGAGAGAGGAACTGCTGACGGCTGCCCAGGAGGATATTCGGGAGCTGGCGGCTTATATACGGGCTTTCATGCAGGATGATTTCCTGTGCGTGGTGGGCAATGCCCAGAAGATCCGGGAGGAAAAGGAGCTGTTTTTAACAACGGAAAATCTTTTTTAAGTCGGGAAACTGCGGAACTGTAATAAAGAGAACAAAACAGGAGGGCGAAAGCATGAAAAAGAGCGGAAAGAAAAGGTTGGCGTTAATCGCAGCTGCGGCACTTTCATTGGGCGTAATGACTGCCTGCGGTGCATCGAGCAGCGATTCCTCAACGGCAGTATCCGGGTATAACACCATGGACGGTATAACTGCCGAGGAAGCATCGTACGATAGCAGCGAATTGGGCCTGAGTATGGGGGCGTCCGGGAACATGTCTTCCTCGGACAGCCAGCTGCAGGAGTCGGATGCGGCCAGCCAGCAGAGCAGCCGCAAGCTGATCCGCACGGTGAATATGTCCGTGGAAACCAAGGAATTTGACAGCGTCATGGATACCCTGGAGCAGCGGGTGGCGGAATTGGGCGGCTATATTGAAAGCATGGATACCTATAACGGCAGCGCCTACAGCGGCTACCGTTCCAGCCGCAGCGCCAGTATGACGGCCCGGATCCCCCAGGATAAGCTCAGCACGTTTTTAAACGAAGTTTCGGAGATCAGCAACGTGACCAGGCGGTCAGAGAATGTGGAGGACGTGACCCTGTCCTATGTGGATCTGGAAAGTCATAAAAAGGCCCTGCAGGCGGAGCATGAGCGCCTGCTGGAGCTGATGGAGCAGGCGGAGTACATAGAAGATATTATCACCATTGAGCAGCGGATTTCCGAGGTGCAGTACCAGCTTGAGAGTATGGAGTCCCAGCTGCGGACCTATGACAACAAGGTAGATTACGGCACCGTATATCTGGATATCAGCGAAGTGCAGGAGCTGACGCCGGTACAGGAGGAAACCGTGTGGGAGAAGATCACCGGCGGCTTCATGGAGGATCTGCGGAAGATCGGCGAGGGAGCCCTGGAGGTTGTGATCTGGCTGCTGACCCATATCCCCACTTTGCTGCTGTGGGCGCTGATCATTTTCCTGTTTATCCTGTGGATCAGGGGATGTCAGAAGAGAAGCCGTAAGAAAGCAGCCAGAAAAGCGGAGCAGTCTGCTGCCGTGAATATCGATCAAAATACAGAGCAGAAAGAGGAAAATACCAATGTGTGAGAATCCTGCCTATAAATCCGGTTTTGTGACTCTGATCGGCCGTCCCAACGTGGGGAAATCCACGCTGATGAATCAGCTGATCGGTCAGAAGATCGCCATTACCAGCAACAAGCCCCAGACCACCCGGAACCGGATCCAGACCGTCTATACCTCCCGGGAGGGGCAGATCGTATTTGTGGATACCCCCGGCATCCATAAGGCCAAAAACAAGCTGGGCGACTATATGGTGAATGTGGCGGAGCGTACCTTATCCGAGGTGGATGTGATCCTGTGGCTGGTGGAACCCAGCAATTTTATCGGTGCAGGGGAGCGTCACATCATCGAACAGCTGCAGAAAGTAAAAACCCCGGTGATCCTGGTGATCAACAAGGTGGATACCGTCAAACGGGAGGAGCTGCTGCCCTATATCGATACCTACCGGCAGCAGATGGAGTTCCAGGAGATCGTGCCGGTATCCGCCCTGAAAGGGGACAACACGGATACCCTGATCTCCTGCATCATGAAATATCTGCCCTATGGGCCGGCTTTTTATGA
>JAGANP010000357.1 GCA_017624175.1 Lachnospiraceae bacterium
AAATAATATTTCTGCTCATATGCATTGGCGCCGCAGAGCACCACCCGTTCCCTATCCATCATTGATACCTCCGCATATCCCACACCTCATTTACCGCACCGGCAAATAAGACGCCGAAAGACAATCCTTGCCACAGGCAGTCAGAAGTTCCTCTTACACATATCCCCGGAGCCCTCTGACCGAAACTTCCCCGGCGTACACCTCCGTCACCGTGCCGTCCTCTCTCTCCACCAGCAATTCGCCCTGGGCATTGATTCCCCGGGCCGTGCCCTCCCATTCTCCTTTGGGATCCAGCACCCGTACCCTGCGGTCCCGGTTTACCAGCAGCCGGTTATAGCTCTCCAGCAGCGGCGACAGATCCCCCGCCGCTATGAAAGCATCATAATCCCGCTCCAGCTCCTCCATCACATACTGCAGCAGTGCCCCCTTGGACACAGGCTGCCCGTAAGCCTCCTCCACGGAGGTGGCATGCTCCCGGATCTCCCGGGGAAATTCCTGGGGGGCCACATTGATCCCCACGCCGCAGACCACATAGTGAATATACTCCCGTTCTAGGCTCATTTCCGTCAGGATCCCACAGGTCTTTCTGCCTCCCAGCAGCACATCATTGGGCCATTTAATCTCCGCCTCCATCTGGGTAAGTCTGTGTATGGCCGCCGCCACACTGTGGGCCATGACCAGCGTCAGCATCGGCGCCTGCTGGGGTGTTATCTGGGGCCGCAGCAGTATGGTAAAATAAATATTGGTGCCCGGAGGCGACTGCCAGCTTCTGCCCCGTCTGCCTCTCCCGGCCGTCTGCTCATCCGCCACAAACAGGGTGCCGTGGGGCGCTCCTTCCTCCCCGGCCTGCTTTGCCAGCAGATTGGTGGAGGCAGTGGATTGATAAAAATGCAGCTGTGCGCCCGCCCAGGACGTATGAATCCGGCTGCGCAGTTCGTTTTCTCCATAGACCTGAGCGTCAATCAGTTTATAGCCCCGGTTCTGCACCGCCTCAATCTCATAGCCCTCTATTTTTAACTGTTTGATTGCTTTCCAGACTGCAGAACGGGTCACGCCGAAACGGCGGCACATCTCCTGTCCCGAAATATAGTCATCGCTCTCCCGGAGCAATGCCAGAATTTTCGCTCTCATTTTCACAGTAACCTAACTCCTTCTCACACCACGCCATGATTCCGCTCTGCGGAATCTCTAATCCGAATGGAGAATGCCCGCTTTAGGGGGCATTCTCCTGGTGTGAGATTTAGAAGTTCTTTGCGAAACAGCCTTTGCTGTGAGCATTAGAACTCCTTCTCACACCACGCCGCCCAGAGTCGCCGCCATCACTGCCTTAATCGTATGCATGCGGTTCTCCGCCTCTTCAAATACCAAAGACTGCGCCGATTCAAATACTTCGTCCGTCACCTCCATCTCGGTGATGCCGAACTTTTCACCCACCTGGGCGCCGATCTTGGTCTTCAGGTCATGGAACGCAGGCAGACAGTGCATGAAAACAGCCTGGGAGCCTGCATTCTCCATCACCCTTTTATTCACCTGATAATCTTTCAGATCCGCAATACGCTCCGTCCAGATCTCATCCGGCTCCCCCATGGACACCCACACATCGGTACTGATCACATCTGCGCCCCTGGTTCCGGCATCCACATCCTCGGTCAGCGTGATACTGCCGCCGCTTGCCGCTGCGATTTCCTCGCACTGCCTGACCAGCTCTGCATTCGGAAAATATTTTGCACAGGTGCAGGCCGTAAAATGCATTCCCAGCTTGGCACATACCACCATCAGAGAGTTGCCGGTATTATATCTGGCGTCTCCCATATAGGTCAGCCGGATGCCTTTCAGATATCCGAAATGCTCCCGGATGGTCAGCATGTCCGCCAGCATCTGGGTGGGATGGAATTCATTGGTCAGACCGTTCCACACCGGCACCTTGGAATACCGGGCAAGCTCCTCCACGATCTCCTGCTCAAAGCCCCTGTACTCAATCCCCTCGAACATACCAGCCAACACCCTTGCCGTATCCGCAATGCTCTCTTTCTTGCCGATCTGGGAGCCGCTGGGATCCAGATAGGTGGTTCCCATCCCCAGATCATGTGCCGCCACTTCAAAGGCACAACGGGTTCGGGTACTGGTTTTTTCAAAAATCAGAGCAACATTTTTTCCTCTCAGGGTATCCACCGGAATACCATTCTTCTTTTTTTCTTTCAGATCTGCAGCCAGATCCAGGAGATACAGGATCTCCTCCGCACTGTAATCCAGCAGTTTTAAAAAATCACGTCCCTTTAAATCCATGCTTCTACCTCCCCATATGCCTTTTTTTCAATATGTACTACTATACTGCATTTGCCGCAATTTTTCAACCCCGGGATGCGGATACCGGCGTTTAGCCAGGACGGCTGCGGCTGCGCCCCCGGTGCAGTATGATTTGGCACGTTTTTCCGAAAAAAAGCAGGCCCCTGAAGACCTGCTCTTTCTCTATCCTTTTATACACTGTTCTCTGCTCTTACTTCTGGGACTGGCCGGCGGTCTGGAATGCCGCTGCCATGCTGGCAATGCCCTGCAGCTCAGCGGGCAGCAGAATCGTGGTTGCCTGACCGTCAGCGACTTTCTCAAAGGCCTCTAAGCTCTTCATCTTCAGCACTGCCTCATCGGCGCCGGCATCCTTTAACAGGCGGATACCCTCTGCCTTAGCCTGCTGCACCTTCAGGATCGCTTCCGCTTCACCCTCTGCCTCACGGATCATCTTCTCTTTCTCAGCCTCTGCACGCAGAATTGCGGACTGCTTATCTGCCTCTGCACGCAGGATTGCAGACTCCTTAGCGCCTTCTGCCTCCAGAATATTCGCTTTCTTCTCACCTTCTGCACGGGTAACGGCCTCACGTCTCTCACGCTCTGCCTTCATCTGCTTCTCCATGGCGTTCTGAATCTCAGCGGGAGGAATAATGTTCTTCAGCTCCACACGGTTTACCTTAATGCCCCAGGGATCGGTGGCAATATCCAGAGCGGCACGCATCTTGGTATTGATGGTCTCACGGCTGGTCAGGGTCTGATCCAGCTCCAGATCACCGATGATATTACGCAGGGTGGTGGCGGTCAGATTCTCAATTGCCATCATCGGATTCTCCACGCCATAGGTAAACAGCTTGGGATCCGTGATCTGGTAGAACACCACCGTATCAATTCTCATGGTTACATTATCCTTGGTAATTACGGGCTGGGGCGGGAAATCTGCCACCTGCTCCTTTAAATTTACCTTTCTGGCCACACGATCCAGAAAAGGCATCTTGATGTGAAAACCTACCGACCAGGTTCCCTGATATGCGCCCAGACGCTCCATGACATAAGCCTGTGCCTGGGGCACGATCTTAATGCAGGATACAACTATGCACAGAATCAAAATAACCAGTACCGCCAATACAATTCCTATAACTTCCATCTTCTCCTCCTTCTGCTTACCGCAGTTCTCTGCCTGCGATACGCCTCTCGCCTACACGGTCCCTGCCGTATCGGCTGCAGCATCCGCTGCCTGTTTTGTGTTCTGCAGCTGCTCTTCCCGAACAATCAGCTTCACGCCATTGATCGCTATTACCGTTACCACTGCACCCACTTCAATCTTTACCGGGTCCGCCGCACTTCTGGCGCTCCACTCCTGACCGCCCACCGTGACCTGACCGATTCCCTGCAGGTTGTCGATCTCACTGATGACAATGGCCTGTCGCCCCACCATGCTTTCCACATTGGTTTTCACCCGATCCTTGTTGAAATACTTCACCGCAATGGGTCTGGTAAAATACAGCAGCAACAGGGATACCACGATAAAGAGAACTGCCTGAAGCCAGATCGGTGCTCCCAGCACAGCTGCAAAAATGGCAACCAGAGCGCCGCCTGCAAACCATATGGTAGTCAGGCCCATGGTGGCCAACTCTATCCCGATACAGAGAATCAGAAGAACCAGCCAAAAAATAATCACTTTCATACGCACTCTCCTTTATTGCTCATCTTTCCCCGTTATTGAGGTTATTAATAATATACTATACTCCGGAGGGTTTCGCAATCCCTATATCTGTAAAAAATAAGCTGCCGCAGACGCAAAAAAAGCACGATATCCCCAGACATCGTGCTCTTTTTTGTATCGCTCTTTAATAAAATACATGGTTGCCGATCACAAGACCCTCACGGCC
>JAGANP010000358.1 GCA_017624175.1 Lachnospiraceae bacterium
ATGGAGAGCATGCCTACCGGCATCCGCACCTGCGCACCACAGCGGCGGACGGAATCGAGGCGCCCATGGCAGGATGGGTATCCGGCGGCCCCAACAGAAGGCCGGGGGATGAGCTGGGTATCAAGATGATTCCCGCAGGCACACCGCCCATGAAATGCTATCTGGATCGGGAAGAGTGCTATTCCCTGAACGAGATTACCATTTACTGGAATTCTTCGGCGGTCTTTGTGACGGCTTATCTGCGCAGCGAGGCGTGAGAAGAAAAGCAGGGGGATCAATATGAATACATTTCAATATCAGGTAGTCAGCATTGATGGGGATTATGCGCATCTGAAACGTATGGATGTGCCCTCCGAGGAACTGAAGCTGGTGGCCAGGGCGCTGCTGCCGCCGGAGATTACTGAGGGTACCAGGCTTCTCTATGAGTGGATGCAGTACAGCATCATGGAATAAGGGCCGGGCGGTATGACGGAAAGGAAGAACAGTATGAGTGAGCAGAGAACCTATCATAATCCGGTGCAGCGGGGCTTCTTCCCGGATCCATCTGTGATCCGTGTGGGGGATGATTACTATATGGTCAACTCCAGTTTCCAGTATTTTCCCGCCATACCGATTTCCCATTCCCGGGATATGGTACACTGGCATATCATCGGACATGCCATCAGCAATCCCGAGTGGCTGGATCTCAGCGATATCCGGGATTCCCATGGGATCTGGGCGCCTGATATCTCCTATGCGGACGGAAAATATTATATCTTTGCCACGCTGCGGCTGAATGCCGACGGCAAGCGGGGCAATAATGTGATGCGCAGACAGCTGGTGATGGTAGCTGACAGGCCCCAGGGGCCTTACAGCAAGCCCTGCTGTCTGGAGGTGGACGATATTGACCCCTCTCATTTTGTGGAGGAGAACGGCGATCGGTATATGATGATTGCACCGGCGGTCAATGCTGTGCCGCTGACGGCGGACAGCCTGCAGATCGCCGGAGAGCTGAAGCGGGTCTGGGAGGGCACCGGGGAGCGCTGCTCCGAGGGTCCCCATCTGCTGAAAAAGGACGGGTACTACTATGCCATGGTGGCAGAGGGCGGCACCGGCTATGGACACGGTATCAATATGGCCCGCAGCCGGGAACTGTACGGCCCCTATGAGGAGTCCCCGTACAATCCGGTGATGCGGCAGTCGGATCCCCAGGCTCCCATCCAGCGGGCCGGTCACGGCAAGCTGGTGCAGGATCAGAACGGGCAGTGGTGGTGCTATTACCTCTGCGGCAGACCCAATGAGGGCCGCTATACTACGGTGGGCCGGGAATCCGCTCTGGATCCGGTACAGTGGACCGAAGACGGATGGCTGACGATCAACGGGGGCAGGGGACCCAGCCTGGAGCAGATTGCGCCCGACCTGCCGGAGTGCGTTTTTGAAAGAAATCTTTTTGACGATTTCAACGAGGAAAAGCTGAACCTGGAGTGGGAATTTGTGCGCAATCCCGACAACGGTTGCTGGTCCCTGACAGAGCGTCCCGGATATTTCCGGATCTGGACCAGGGACGGGCAGCTGCATGAGATTCGGGCTAAAAATACGCTGCTTCGCCGGGAGCAGGAGTTATCCTACCGGGCGGAGACCAGGCTGGAATTCTATCCCGACCGGGACGGCGAGCAGGCGGGGCTGACCTGTTATTACAGTACCGCTACCTATGTCCGCTGCGCCCTGTGTTATGAGAACGGCCGCAAACTCCGGCTGGTAATCAACCGCAACCATGGTGAGGAGCTGATGGCAGAAATCCCTGATATCCGGGCAGTCCCGGTTTATCTGCGGGTGGTGGTGGAAAAGCTGACCCGGTCTTTTTATTACAGCTATGATGGAAGGGACTGGCTGCCGGTGGGGGTACTGGAAAACTGTATCTACCTCTGTGATGAGGGCGTGCCGGAGGATCCCAAGCGCCATACCGGGACTCTGGTGGGGATCTATGCCAACAACGGCGGCTGCGGCAGCAGAAAGCCTGCGGATTTTGACTATTTTCTATATGAAGATTAAAGATTGCGGACAAGGGCCCGGGCTGCTTCAGGCAGCCGGGCTTTTGTTAAATTTTAAACTTTCGGTAAACCTCTTGATACTTTCTCTCAATTCCGTTATAGTAAATGTAAGCGCTTACATTATA
>JAGANP010000043.1 GCA_017624175.1 Lachnospiraceae bacterium
ATCAGGAGGGCTTCCTGATCAATGATCCCAACTGTGTGGCCCGCAGCCGTCAGAGCTGGTCCTATGACAGGATCGACAGGCAGATCAAGCATCTGTGGGTCTTTGAAATGGGGTGACTGCAATCTTCTATCGGTATTAGATAAAGGGCAGTTAGCAACAGCATAGGGAGCGCCGGGGGACGCCGGGAACAAGTGTATAAAGCCTTCGTTTTATGGATATACTTTCCACATCAGTATATGCATAAAGGAGGCTTTCATTATGATATTTTTGGAGATCATCAAGGTACACGGACGGGAAATTCTGGATTCCCGGGGCAACCCCACCGTGGAGGCGGAGGTGTCGGTGAAAAGCAGGCTGGACGGACATATCCACACCGGCATAGCAGCGGTGCCCTCCGGCGCCAGCACCGGCCGTTTTGAGGCGGTGGAGCTGCGGGATGCGGAGCCCAGGTATGTCGGCCTAGGGGTAAGGCATGCGCTGAAAAACCTCAACGCAAAGCTGGCTCCCCTGCTCTGCGGCCGCAATGCGCTGGAGCAGATCCAGATCGACAGCCTGATGGTGGAGACGGACGGCACGGAGAACAAGAGCAATCTGGGGGCCAATGCGATTCTGGCGGTATCCCTGGCCTGCGCCAAGGCGGCGGCCGGTGCTTTGCATATTCCTCTGTACCGCTATCTGGGAGGCACCTCTGCCAGCCGGATGCCGGTACCCATGATGAATATCTTAAACGGCGGCAAGCATGCCGCAAACACCGTGGATTTCCAGGAGTTTATGATTATGCCGGTGCAGGCGGAAAGCTTTGCGGAGGGATTGAGAGTCTGCGCCGAGGTCTATCATAACCTGAAAGGGCTGCTGCAGGAGCAGGGGCTGTCCACCGGCGTGGGGGACGAGGGCGGCTTTGCGCCGGATCTGCCGGATGCGGAGAGCGTGCTGGAGTATATCATGGAAGCCATCACTGCCAGCGGCTATACCCCGGGGCAGGACATCAAGATCGCCCTAGATGTGGCCAGCAGTGAGCTTTATAACGAGAAGACGGGAATGTACCATTTCCCGGGAGAGAGCCGCTTAAAGAGCCAGGAGGTACTCCGGGATACCCAGGAAATGATCGCCTACTATGAGCGCCTGATGGAGCAGTTCCCCATTTTTTCCATTGAGGACGGTCTGGCGGAGGACGACTGGGACGGCTGGCAGCTGATGACCCAGCGGATCGGCGACAGGGTACAGCTGGTGGGAGACGATCTCTTTGTGACCAATGTTAAGCGTCTGGATGCGGGCATCAAGCTGCATGTGGCCAATGCCATTCTGGTAAAGGTCAACCAGATTGGCACGCTGACGGAGGCTCTGGAGGCGGTGGAGCTGGCCAAGAGAAACGGCTACAAGGCCGTGATCTCCCACCGATCCGGAGAGACGGAGGACACCACCATTGCCGACATTGCGGTGGCTCTGAATACGGGGCAGATCAAGACCGGCGCCCCCTGCCGCAGCGACCGGGTAGCCAAATACAACCGTCTGCTGCGGATTGAAGAGGAACTGAAGGGATACAGCAGCTACACGGATCCGGGAAGACGTTAGGAACAGGAATAAAAATACAAAAAAGTCTTGCATATAAGGAATTTCTATGCTAAAATCATTTTTGCTTGACACTAGGAGGTGTGAAAATGGGAGCACTGAGATTAATTTTGACGATTCTGTTTATAATTGATTGTATAGCACTGGTGATTGTAGTATTGATGCAGGAGGGCAAGGCGGCAGGCCTTGGCGCAATCAGCGGCGCAGCAGAGACCTACTGGGGGAAAAATAAAGGAAGATCCATGGAAGGGATGCTGGTGAAGATCACCAAGGGCCTGGCTGTGGCATTTATCCTTTTTGCTGTGGTACTGAATCTGAATGTATTTTAGATGCGGAAGAAGAACACCCTTGCTGGCCAAGGGTGTTTTTTATGAGATTCTTTCGAGCCGCCCGGTACCGGTCTGCACAGAGGAAAGGAAGTTATGGAAAGTAAGGATACAGAGCAGCGGAAAAAAATGATATGTGAGCTGGTGGCAGACCAGGTGTATGTACCGATGAAAGAAAAGGAGCTGGCTATGCTGCTGCAGGTCCCCAGGGAAGAACGTCCGGCGCTGCACAGGATTCTGGAGGAGCTGCTGACGGAGGGACAGCTGACAGTCACTGCCCAGGGGAAGTATAAAAAGGCCGACGGCCGGATATTGACCGGCACCTTTATCAGCCATCCCAGGGGATATGGCTTTGTGGAGATCGAGGGGCGGCAGGAGGATCTGTTCGTGCCGGAGGAAATGACCGGCGGCGCCTTTCACCGGGATACCGTGCAGGTGGCTCTGACCGGCGGCGAGGCTGCGGAGGGCAGGAGACAGGAGGCCCGGGTGCTGCGTATTCTGGCCCGGGGAACCACCCAGGTGGTGGGTATTTACCGGAAGTCCAAAAGCTTCGGTTTTGTGGTGCCGGACAACAGCCGGCTGCATCAGGATATTTTCATTCCCCAGGAGCGCTCCCGGGGCGCCTTCACCGGGCATAAGGTGGTGTCAGAGATCACGGATTACGGCAGCAGCGAGCGCCATCCCGAGGGAAAGGTAGTGGAGATTCTGGGCCATGTGAACGACCCGGGGGTGGATATTCTGTCCATCGTCCGGGGATATGAGCTGCCGGAGGCTTTCGGGGAAAAGGTATTGAACCAGGCCGAGCGGGTCTCAGGGGAGGTCACGGAGGCGGACAGGGTCGGCCGCCGGGATCTGCGGGATCAGCTGCTGATCACCATAGACGGAGAGGACGCCAAGGATCTGGACGATGC
>JAGANP010000359.1 GCA_017624175.1 Lachnospiraceae bacterium
CGACACAGATTCCTTGCCCCAATCCTGTATTCGCTCCTGTCACGAGAGCATTTTTTCCTTCAAGTGAAAACAGTTTTAAATTGTCCATATTTTTTCCTTCTTTCTGAAATAACATTTTTAGTCTGATAACTTAACACAGGCGTTCGTACTGTATATGGTAATTATTTGCCTTAACCCCTTTCATATCTACCTCCTGCCAAAATTCTGAGATTTATCTTCAGCAATCTTTCAGTTTATGAAATAGCCGTTGCAGCAAAACGCCCCCCGCAACAGACAGAACCAGTTCGGCCACAAACTGCGAATATGCCAAACCGTAAACGTGGAAAAAATGGTTTAAAATATAAAGCGCCGGAATTTCCAGTACAATTTTTCTTGCAACTGCAAATGAAAAGGCATTTCTGCCTTTTCCCAATGCCTGAAAAACGGCCACCGTCAAATAATCCATACAGAAAAATGGCAGTGCAATACAAAATCCTCTCAGGAAAGAACTGCCATACATTACAACTGAATCGTCATTCATAAATATTGCTATTAAAGGTTTGCTGAATATAAAAAATAAGGCAGAGCAGGCAAACAGGCAAATCAGCATGATTTTTATGAAGTACAGAATGGCTTCTTTCATTCGTGAATAATTTCCGCTTGCATATGTGTAACTTACCAGCGGCATAATTCCTGATGCACCTCCCATAGCTATGTTCATAGGCACATTGTCGATTTTCTGAGCGATTCCCATAGCTGCCATTGCCGCCGTTCCATATCCCACTGTGAAATTGTTCAGTATTGTCATCTGCACCACATTCAGAAGTGTTTGAATACCTCCCGGAATTCCGACGCCGCATACCCCGACAACAATTTTCTTTTCTAATGTAAAATCTTTTGGCGAAATACTTGCATATGTCTTTTCCCGCTTAATGTATATCACTACAAAGTAATAAACACATGACACACAGTTTGCTATAAAAGTCGCAAAGCCTGCACCGGCAGCCCCCATATTTAGCCCCCATGAAAGAATGAAAACAGGATCAATGATAATGTTTGTCACACATCCAATGGCAATTCCAAGACTGGCAATAACAGAACTTCCCTCCGAACGGACAATCTGCATCATTACCATGTGGAGAATGGATGGCAATGCCCCCAATGCAACAATCCAGAATAAATAATCGCTTGTCACCGGTTCGGTTTCCTGCCGGACACCCAGTACCCTCAAAAGCGGATGTCTGAGTGCTGCATAAAGAACGGCTCATCATGCTGGATGTACCGGTACCAAATAAGTTGCTTACGACATTAAAAGCCAGCATAAGCGGTGCAGCCAATGAAACAGCCGCACTCTGAATCGGATCATTCAGCATCCCTACAAAAAAGGTATCCGCCATATTGTAAATAATTGTCGCCATCGAACTAAGAACCATAGGAACTGTTAATTTCATAACCGCCCGTGGAACTGGCATTTGTTCAAATAAATGCGTTTTATCATCATTTTGCATATGCATTTATCCCCCTTTCTATTGGAGCAGTATTGTTTATTCCGCAACTGTGTATTATAATGAGTGAAAACCTCAAATACAATGGTTAGAATTACGGGTTTATGGTTTATGCCACAATCTCAGAAAAATGTGGAATAAAGGAGACGGAATATGAAAAGAGAAACACAAAATGACCTACGATTCATAAAAACAGAAGCCCTTATACAAAACACTTTTCGCACAATAATTAAAGAAAAAGATTTTTCGGAGATGACAATCCAGGAATTAGTGACACGGGCGCAAATTAACCGGAAAACTTTTTATCTGCATTATCAAAGTTTGAATGATTTACTAGTGAATATGCAGCTTGAATTGTTGGATCGATTATTCCGGACTTACCCAGAAAAATGGGTTCCTGAAAATTTAGAGGAATTGATACAAAAACTGTTTTTATTTTTAGCAAAGGCCAACGAAACCGATGCAAAAATCATTGCTATTGAAAGTCATTTATTTTCAAGAAAAAATCCGAAAGATTATCTTAGAGAGCGTATGTATCACTATTTAGAGTCTTATGACAATTTCGCAAAATACAATAACGCAGAAAAAAATATTTTTGTCTCCTACCTATATGGAAGCTTTGTAATGATGTATAACCAATGGCAAATAGATGGACGAAAAATTCCACTCGAAACAATGACTGACCTTACCGTAAAGCTCATATCACAGGGGATATATAGAAATGAATTGCTATAACATCACTGACTGTAATGTCTATTCTGCTCTTCAAAGCCCTGGCGCAGAAAGTGCCAAACTGATTTGGAATACGCTGCTCATTGGCGTCTATTATTTTCTCACCTCCCCTTGCGGCGGCAGACGTGGAGGGTAATAACTTCCTGATAGTGGTTTTTTCTTTTCCGCCGCCGGGCAGAGGGTTGACTGTTAAAACTGACTATGAAAGAAAAGCTTTATTCATACAGTCCCCAAAAATCCGCTGTATTGTCCGGAACGCTGCTGTAAACCAGCCGCTCTGAGAAATCATGCAGATCAACGCCATAGACCCATACTCCTTCACCAGTACCACCTGTATTTTGCATAGCGTAATAACAGGTACTTTCTGTCACATAGATTGCGAATATGTCTCCCTGGGACTGAAAGGCGCTTCGATTGAGCAGGACTGCTTCTCCGCTTTTCCGGTTGGTGGCATAGATCGTGTTCTCCATGGGATCCAGTTCAATCATATAATCCCCATTCTCTCCATGGTCGCTGTTCCCGAAAAAGTCATAGACGCTCTCTGCCTGTGTCTCTCCGGAACACCCGGTCAGAAAGAAAAGAGAAAGCCACACGAGCAGCACAGCACAAATGGGGATGCGAACACCCGCTCCTGCTTTGCGCCCCACATATCGCCGCACTGTGAAAAACAGCTGCACCAGGAGGACAGCAGCAAACAGGCTCAGGAGACCGCAAAATTCCTTCGGGGAAACACCCCGGAAAATAGCGACATCCCGGATTTCCGTATAATCGGCGTTATAGTGCGGCTCTGTCAGCGGTCCCCACAAATACCCTGTTCCCGCAAGCAGACCGGCGGGCAGCGGGAGAACATATTTTAAGAAACTGTTCCCTAACAGGTGCGGCAGCAGGGAAACGCTGATCCCCGCAAATAGGGTCAGCACGGTTTTCCTGCACCAGACGGAGAGAAATGCGGTCATTACCGCAAACCATACCGCACCGGCAACCCGGCACAGCACAACGAGTCCATACGCCTGACCGATGGTGAGCCTATAGGGAGAAGTCTCAAAAAAGGAGAGGCTCTGCAAAGGGTAGGAAAGGCCGCTTAAGTCTACAGTCCTTCCCACAATCCAAAATTGAACCCCCTGAAACAGCAGGGTCACAATCACGGCTGTTACCGCCATCAGCAACAGTTTGTATTTTGCCAGCGCCTCCCGCCCGTTCCGGCAGGAACGGAGAAGCTGATCCATCCGGCAGCTGTATTCGCCGCAGAACACAGGAACGCACAGCGCCAGCAGACACAGCACAAGCAGGAAGTTCACTCCGTCATGGGTCAGAAGAGTGTTCCACCCCCGTTCATCCATCAGAAAACGGCGGGATGGATTTTCCTTTGCATAGTAATATTGATTGTAGACCTCCATAAAAGCGGCTTTCGCATCCTGCGCTTCCCGGCTATCTGCGTGATTCAGTGCGTCATATTCCGCCTGCAGTTCGGATACCTTTTGATCGTTCAGTTCTCCCTGCCACCGCTGCATATAGGACAGGTATGCCGCTTCATTCTGCGTGATCGCTTTGGTACTGTCACATCCAGAGACCAGACAGAGTACCGCATAGGCCGCCAGGAACAACAGCAGAAGGATTCCGCCCCATTGATCAAACCACAGTTTTTTCCATTCAATTTTCCACATGATTATACCCCCGCATGCACCAATAAAAATTTAAAAGCCCAGAGCATTCCCACCACAAGCACAAGCTGGATGAGCAGCACAAGGGTAATGCGGGGAAAATAAATATTGCCGATCCAATCCCCGCACAGACAGCTCCATAGATTCCACGCTCGTGTGAGCGTGAGCGGGCTGACCGCTGCCAGTACGCCTTTCCACCAAACCGGTGAGGCTGCCCATCCGGCCAGGTAAGAGGCCCCTGCGCCAGCGCCTACGCCGAGAATACAGGGATACAGCGTGCGACGGAAACAGGCGGACATCAGAAGCAAAAGCAGCGACAAAATGGAAAAGCCCATGGCTTTCATTCCGCAGGATAAAAGATAAAATTGTCCCACCGTACCGCCAAACGGGGTATCCTGACAGGCCTCAATGGCATAAAGCGGGCAATCCCACCCTTGAAGTCCAAACAGGACGCCATAGACCGTCAGGTTCAGCACCGAGAAAAGGATTGTCAATCCGATTGCATAGGAAATTGCCACGCCGCACTTGGATGCAAGCATAGGCCAGCCGCCGTATCTGCTGGAGGATAGGAGCATGGTCATCCCTGTTTCTTTCTCCCGGGTAAAGCTGGCGGCAACGCCAAGGATCAGCAGCAGAAGGATCAACAGATCTGAAAAGTCAAACTGAAGCAAAGACTCCCAGCTATCCATCAGATAGAACGAGGAAATCGACCTGTCCGCATAATGCTGTAAAATGTAAGAGCATTTGGCGGCCATGGATTTGTTTCCCACTGACTGGTAAAGCTTCAGGTTCTCCCTTTCCTGTTCCAAACGCTCCGCCATACGCATTGAATACTGCACACAGTAGGACATTTGCGAGTAGAAATAAGAGCCAATCAGGAAATAGTCACCATAAATGTATCCACTGTAAGTACCCTCCTGCGGCTTGCGGCTGTATGTCCCATCTGCAACCGCCTGAGAAAGCCGCCGGTATTCGCCCACAAGAAACGCAGCGGTTTCATTTGTAATGGGGCCTTTTACCTTGTCATAAATCTCCGCAAATCCGGCCTGCATTCCCTCGGTGTTTCCGATCACCTCACGGATCTCCCCTGCCCGATAATCCAGCCCGATCTTCAAAATATCCAGGCACAGGAACAGGATCAGGGCAATCAGAACAGATCTGCGCAGAATTCCTTTTCTGGCTTCTAAATATAAAAGTTTCATGTCCATCCCTCGCTATGCCTGAAAAATGTGTGCAGGAATACATCATCCAGATTAGGGCTTACCGGGACTGCGCCGGGAAGCGGCCTTGTATCGCTGATGATGCGGAGCTGAAAATTCTCCCCCTGCTGTTTCATATTGCTGACACAATAGCTATCGCTGAGCAGCACCCCGTCCGGTCTGTTCACCGTCATTTCCCATACTTTGCCCTGAATACTCTGCTCCAGTTGGCTGGGGGTTCCCTGCATGACCAGTTGGCCCTTCTGCAGTAAAAGGATTTCTTTGGCAATGCACTCCACATCGGAAACAATGTGCGTTGCCAGAAGGATGCTCCTGCCGGTTGCCAGCTTAGAAAGCAAATTACGGAACCGAATACGCTCCCCCGGGTCAAGCCCTGCTGTCGGTTCATCCAGCACCAGCAGTTTGGGATCATTCAAAATAGCCTGTGCAATGCCCAAGCGCTGCCTCATGCCGCCTGACAATGCACCGATCCGCATTTGCCGCCTATCATAGAGATTGACAAAAACGAGGGCTTCTTCTATGCAGCTGCCAACATCCTTTACCCCTTTTAGCCGGCACATATAGGAAAGAAACTCCTGGACGGTGAAATTTGCGTAAAACTGCGGATACTGCGGCATATAGCCGATCAGGTCAAAGTAGCTGCGCCCCATCTTTGCAGTGTCTTTACCATCCAGGCGGATTGTTCCTCCGCTGGGCGATAATATGCCGATCAGAATCTTGATAAGCGTTGTTTTCCCGGCTCCGTTGGGGCCAAGCAGCCCATATACACCGTCCTCCAGCGTAGCGGATACCCCCCTGAGCGCTTTGCATTTGCCGTAGGATTTACGGATTGCATCCAATTCCAGTTTCATAGTGGCCTCCTTATGGCAGCTTCATGGGAGACGGAAGCACAAAGCCCTGCTCCGTATAAAGTACCGCCTGTGCGAACTGTCCTTGTACCATCAGAAGATATGGCTTGCTCTCCTGCTCCGAAGTATAGGCCTGCTCTGATTTGAGATCGCTGCTGACGGTATCATAGCAGCGCAGGACACCGCCTTTGCTGTCCGTTGCAGCACAGGTCACCAGGGTTCTCCCATCCTCTGTCACAACGGCAAGGTCATTTTCGCTTTGGCTTTTCAGCGAGATCTCTTTCCCGGCCTTTCCTGCGCTGTCAATCAGAAGCACCCGGCCATTGCCGCTTGCGGCTCCCGGAGGAACGGCCGCATTCACTACGGCATAATCTCCCGTCACTTCAATCGAGATCGCATCAAAGTTTTTTGCCTCAAACAGCGTCCCTTCGCCGGTCTCCGCATCAAGAGCGCCATAGAAGGTTACGCCCTCCCGGTCGCCTCCGCCATGATAGAACAGGCTCTTTCCGCTCTCGCTGTACTGAATCTGCACAAAATAAACCGTTTCCGGCAGCTTCAGGGGCACCTGCTTTAAGTCTCCTGTTTCCGGAGCATACCGATAGATGCCATCCTCCTGCACCCAGGTCAGTTCCTCACCGCTCGGAGAAATGGCATAAGGATAGTTTTGCAGGATATCGGACAGGTCCGGATCGTCCAGGCAAAAGCTATCCTGCAGATTCAACTGTTCATCGAACCGATAGAGCATCATGCTGCCGGCACTGCCGGTATTTGTTGAAAAGGAAAGCCCGTTCGACGCCCCCGTATCTGCCCCATCCGCAGCAGCCAGCACCATCACACCATTCGGTATCTTTTCAATCGCCAAAAGTGACTGGGCCCCCTCAAAATGATACGATGCCTGCGTGGTGTTGGCAGCCAGGTCTGTCAAGGTCAGGGTGCCCCTCTGCCTATCATACCGGGGTTCCAGACAGGACGCCGTATGGTTGCTCTGCGGTACATCAGCCTCTCCTGCAGGTAAGGCAGACACCGTATGATCGGAGCTTTCTGTACCATTGCTGTCTGCTATCCGGTTTTCCTTGCCCCCGCAGGCTGTGAGCAAGGATACGCACAGCAGAAGCAAAATCACTGAATCGTTGTATGGTTTCATCTTATTTCTCCTCCTTATTAATCCATAAAACGGACGGGGCTTTTACCGTTTCGGTCAGGCCGCTGTCCCTGCCGGTGGATGAGGCAATCGCATAGATCGTGTTGTGGCGCAGGTCAAGGTGC
>JAGANP010000360.1 GCA_017624175.1 Lachnospiraceae bacterium
CATAGTTCTCCAGCATGATCCGGGTGATCTCCTGTGCCAGTTCACAGACATATGCATAAATTTTCTTTTCCAGACTCTTGAAAGATACCAGCTTTTCCTCTACAATAGATTTCATCACACAGTCTCCTTTACGTGTTTTTCTCGCAACTAACATCATAAAGAAAAACTGTGTGATTGGGAAGTAGGGAATTTCTCTACTTCCTTTTTATTTCCGGAATAATTCCTGGTTCCGCCAACAATAATTATACACTAACAGGAAGCGTTTAAAGCTGCGGAGGCTATGAACGAGGGCGTGCTGCAGTTCTATATGTTTGTGTAAGGCGGAAAGAAGGAAATTATGGGCGGAAAAAAGATAGGCGTTGATCTGGGCGGTACCGTTATCAAGATGGGCATTGTGGAAGAGGGCAGTGTGTCAGAGGAGATGGTCTTTGACACGCCTGTATCGGAAGGATACGGGGCGGTGCTTGACTGCATTGCAGAAGGCTTGGGAAAGCTGCTTGCGCACTGCCCGGAGGCAGATTGCATCGGAATGGGTGTGCCCGGGCTGATTGACAGCCGGCAGGGGACGGTGTGCTATTCCAACAATTTAGGCTGGGAAAATGTGTCCTTTGTACAGGATATGGAAAAGAAACTGTCCATGGAGCAGCGGGCTGTCAAGGTGAAGATTGCCAACGATGCACAGTGTGCGGCGCTGGGTGAGGCACTCTACGGAGCAGGCAGAGGCTATGGCAGGATGGCGATGTTCACCATTGGAACCGGCGTGGGCGGCGGTTTTATCCGGGACGGAAAGCCGGAAAGCGACAGGTATGGATCCATGGCCTATATTTTCGGCCATGAAGCGTTGGAAAGCAAGGGCAGAATGTGCAACTGCGGCAGGCAGGGCTGTCTGGAGGCGTATGCCTCTGCAGAAGCAGTAAAAAAGCGCAGCGTGAGTCTGTACGAAACCCCTCAGAGTGCAAAGGAAATATTTGAAAAAGCAAGAGAGGGAGATGTCAGAGCACAGTGCCTGGTAGAGGAGCTGTTGGAATATCTCAGCAGAGGGGCCGTTAATATTTCCAATATTCTGCGCCCCGAGGTGATCGTGATCGGGGGCGGCGTATCGGCATCGGCGGATTTGATACTGCCAAGGCTGCAGGAAGAATTAAAAAAAGGGGTATATGGATATGCATACGCACCAGTGACCGCTGTATGCGCAGAACTGAAAAACCAGGCGGGGACTGTGGGGGCTGCGTATCTATGAAATAAAAAGAAAGGTGTACGGAAGCGGAATGAAGAGGGATCAAAACGGAACGGGAAGAAACCGATACCATAATTTTGATAAGTATCCGGAAAAACGGGTGGAAGGCTATCAGGCATACGAGGGCTGGGACGCCGTCAGACGGATCATCAGGGAAGAAACCAGGAGTCAGGTGGTGGCGGCGGAATTTTATCCGGAGGTGGACAGGGAGGAGCTGGTGCGGGAACTGGCTTTGACCGGATATCACATGGTGGATGCGGAAGGCTGCTGTATGAGCGACGAGGCGTACCAGAACTTAATTGCCCCGCTTTTAACCGATGACAGGGTCTTTGGCATCATGAATACGCTGAAGCTTCAGGATATTTATGAGGAAAATAAAATAGAAGAGCTGAGAGCTCATGTGGACAGGCTGACAGACGGCGGGGAGAGAGTCATTATTTATGGTGTGGGCGCCGCACTTGCAGCGGGAGAGAAAGCCGATGTCATCTATTTTGATATGCCCCGCTGGGAGATTCAGTGTCGTTTTAATCGAGGATTTTCCAACTGGAAGACGGATAATGGAGAGGGTGACAAATTAAAGAAATTTAAGCAGGGCTTTTTTGTAGAATGGAGAATGGCGGACAGACACAAGCGTGTGCTGCTGGATAAAATCCAATGGGTGGCGGACACCGTGATACAGGGAAAGCCTAAGATTGTATCGGGAGACGGTTTCCGCAAGGGTCTTGCACAGCTTGCAAAGGAGCCGTTCCGCCTGGTTCCCTACTATGCGCCGGAGGTGTGGGGGGGCCAGTGGATGCGGGAAATCTGTGAAATTGACGGCGACGCAGATAATTATGCATGGGCTTTTGACGGTGTACCGGAGGAAAACAGTATTTTTCTGCGATTTGGCGATGTGAGACTGGAATTTCCCGCCATTGATGCGGTGTTTTACCGCCCTAAGGAGCTTCTGGGAAACAGGGTGCACGCCAGATTCGGGGATGAGTTCCCGATACGGTTTGACTTTCTGGACACCATGGGGGGACAGAATCTGTCTCTGCAGGTGCATCCCCTTACGGAATATATTCAGAATACTTTTGGGATGCATTACACGCAGGACGAAAGCTACTATATTCTGGACTGCGGCGACGACGCAAAGGTTTATCTCGGCTTAAAGGACGGTATAGATAAAGAGAAAATGCTGCGGGAGCTTGAGGAGGCCCAGGCGGGCGGCAGCCCCTTTGCTGCGGAGGAGTTTGTGAACACCTGGCCTGCGAAAAAACACGATCATTTCCTGATTCCGGCGGGGACGGTACACTGCTCGGGCAAGGACTGTATGGTGCTGGAAATCAGTGCGACGCCGTATATTTTTACCTTTAAGCTCTGGGACTGGGGCAGACTGGGACTGGACGGCAGGCCCCGTCCGGTACATATAGAGCACGGCAGACATGTGATACAGTGGGACCGAACCACCGGTTGGGTCAGGGAAAATCTGATCAATCATTTTGAGACGATTTGCAGGGAAGCAGATTACGAGGAAGTAAGGACAGGGCTGCATGAAAGGGAATTTATCGAGACGAGACGCTACCGGTTATTGGGGCCTAAGGTCTTTAACTGCGGAGGCAGCGTCAGCATGTGCAATGTGGTGGATGGCGCCGGGGTCATTATTTCCTCCCCTACCGGGGCATTTGAACCCTACGAGGTGCATTATGCGGAGACCTTTATCATTCCCGCCGGTGCAGAAGAATTCATGTTTTCTCCGCTTGCGGGAGAATGCATGGTGATACGGGCAACCATACGATAAAGTACTCTGGGATGAAGAATAAATGGTGCAGCATCGCAAGGAAAGGAAACTATGGGATTGGAAATGGCAAATGCGCTGTGCGGCGCAGTGATGGAACAGTTTAAAGAGGGAGAGATGGGCGTATTCCGGGAGTATGCACCGGTAAAGGATGGCGACAGGGATTCCTGTTTTTTGTGGTCATATTTTGCCCTCAGCGGTATGCTTTACCATATGGTAAAAGCGGGGGAAAACCGGTGGCGCTCTGCCTATCAAGAGGTAGTGGAAGGCTTTGCTTTTTACCGGACGGATGGAGCCGGTATGGAGGAGGACAAAATAAAATACCATTCCGAGAGAGGAATGACTCCCGGTGCGGGACACGGCCCCTGCTTTTTTGACGATAATATCTGGGTGGCCAGGAACTTTCTTTTTGCCTATGAAATATTCGGCAAAGCAGCGTATCTGGAGGAAGCAAAACGGATTGTAAATTATGTTTATACGGGATGGAACGACGAGCTGGGCGGACTGGTGTGGAATGAAAACGGACTGACGGACGAAGGAACCGTGCAGGAGCTGGAGAGGGGGCTCTCCGCCAATGCCTGCTGCATCATAGTAAACGCCATGCTTTACCGGCTTACGGCTGAAAACGGGTACCTCGAATGGGCACTGCGGTTCTACCGGTTCTGCAAGCAGATGCAGGATAAGGATACCGGAATCTATTATAACGGCGTGCATACGGTAATTAAAAATCATGTGCGGTGTGCGGGTGAAATCAACAGGGATTTATATGGTTATAATTCGGGAAGCATGATACTGGCGGATTTACTCCTGTATGAAATAACGGGCCGGGAGAGCTATAAAGAGGACGCCCTCTGGACAGCCCGGGCAGCCCACTGCGCCTTTGTGCGGTATGATGGGGAGGGCAGAGCATATTATAAGGATTTTGTCTGGTTTACTGCGATTCTGGCTGAGGGCTATGATGCGCTGGCACAGTACGATGCAGACAGCGTGGAAAATGCCAGGAAGACGCTGAGGGATTCCCTTCGCTTTGCCTGGGAGAACTACCATAGGGAGGATGGGCTGCTGCCCCACGACTATGTGACCGGCTGGCGGGACGGGGACGATTATGACCGTCTGCTTCTGACACACAGCGGAACGGCGGAAATGGCATGTCTTTTGTGAGAAACAGAAAGGCATGGGCGCTTAAACGCTGGGGCCTGCGCAGAAGCGGATATCGGGTATTCCGCCGGCAAAATAGTGAGAGAGTGTGTGAATCTTTTTCTGTAAATGCAGATCTTCTATGATAATTATTAAGGCTGGCGGCACTCTGTGAGGTCGTCAGCCTCGCTTTATATATAGCATTCTATGTCCGTGCATGTCAAGAGCGGGTGATTGATTTTCACCCGTCCAGGACAACTTTTCGTTACTTACTCGGGGAGACGCCCCTCATACATGATGCTCAATTCTCCATAGACCTGCCC
>JAGANP010000361.1 GCA_017624175.1 Lachnospiraceae bacterium
ACATCCGGGAAGGTGCCTGCTGCCGCCGCTGCGGAAAGATCCGTACTCATATCACTGATCAGCTTTGTCTCCACCGTGATATTAGGGTACTTCTCCATGAACTTTTCTGCCAGCAGATTGATCGTGGTTTCATCCTCGTAATGCCAGTAGGTCAGCGTGATGTCTTCCGTTGTCACACCGTCTTCACCCACTGTATCGGCGCCGCCGTTTGTGTCTGCGCTGCTGCCGTTGCCGGAAGAGCCGCAGCCTGCCAGACTCATGATCATGGTTGCCAGAATCAGCACACTTGAAATTACTTTCTTTTTCATATATTTCCTCCTTATTGCTTATTTATCTTTCATTCCCGTCCGGGAAATAAAGACCGTCTATTCGCCTGTGATACCCGCCCGGTCGATACTCTCCACAAACTGCTTCTGCAGCACCAGATACATCAGCAGCAGCGGCAGGATACTCAAGGTTGTCGCCGCCATCCGCACGGATTCGTTCAGGCTTGTGGCCGTATCCCCGGTGACCGCCTTGGATTCAAAGGCCGTATCAAAATTCTTCAGCTGTACCACCAGGTTCGTCCAGATGCTCTTGGACGCAAGCCCCTGCACGTACAGCTCCGTCAGATAGGATTCATTCCAGTACCATACAAAAGAGAACAGCACCACCGTCACGATGGCCGGAACCGCAGAGGGCACAGCGATCCGGAAAAAGGCCTTGAAATGCCCCGCCCCGTCGATGGCGGCCGCCTCCATCAGCACCTTCGGCACCTGCCGGAAGAACTGATAGAAGATCAGAATAAAAATCGGTGCGTTCAGCCCGTTGCCGAACACCGCCGGCAGGATAAAGGTCCAGAGCGTTCCTAAAATGCCCATTTTGTTATAAAGCACATAGGTCGGGATCATGGTAACCTGGCTAGGCAGGATATAGGAGAAGATCAGAATGCCCATCATGATCTTTTTCCCTTTGAAATCATATCTGGCAAAGCCGTATCCCACCACCATGCAGATGAACAGGTTGCACAGGGTCGGCAGCCCGGCGATCAGAATGCCCTTGGCCAGGGACATCCAGAAGTCCATGGATTTCGCCGCATCCACATAGTTCTGCAGATACAGGGTGCTGGGAAGCCACTTTACCGAGGTATCCAGCAGGTCGTCCCGGTTCATAAAGCTGGTACTGAGCATATAGAGCATGGGATACAGATAGATGAATCCGATGCAGATCAGCAGTCCATAGATCACGAGCTGCTTGCCCACGCCCTGCTTCTCCCTGGTACCGAAGACAAACTGATGCAGCTTTTCCTTAGTAAATGTCTTTTTAATAGTCTCCGCTGCCGTCATAGGTCCTGTACTTGCGCTTCGTCCTTGCTTTTTCAATCTTCTTGACATTTCTGCGGCCCCTCCTTTCAATTCGTTTTACCAGTCTCGCTTCTTTCTTCTGCTCCCGGATCCGCTTTTTCACCATTCTGTCATAAATATCCTTCTTGGAGCCCAGCAGCAGGAAGAACAGCAGAACGATCAGTGTGATGACCACGGAATACATCCAGGCCATGGCCGATGCATACCCGTATCCTTTCTCCTTGGTACCCGAGAACATAGCGGATACGATCATATTGATCAGCTCGTTCTGCTCGTTGCCGGAGAGGAAAATCACGGTATACACCGCATTCAGCAGGATCATGGGCTTAATGGTGGGCAGGGTGATCTTCCAGAAGCATTCCCAGCCGGAGCCCCCGTCGATCTTGGCCGCCTCGTACAGCGCCGGGTCCACCTTCTGCAGGGCGGACAGGAAAATCAGGATCTGCACCCCCGAGTACCAGAGAATCATAATCATGTTGGAGAACAGGTCTCCGATGGACTCTGCAACGCTGGTGGGCAGAAAGGTGTCCAGTGCAGCGATCACGGACTGGGTATTCAGTGCCGGAATGCTGGAAGCCCCCTGGCTGACCAGCATATTCATCACGGGTCCGCTGACAATGATCACCGGCAGGAAGAAGATCAGCCGGAAGAACCCCTTGGCCTTGATCTTGCTGTTCAGCATCATGGCGATGATCAGTGCAAACACCGTGATGATCGGTACCTCTGCAATGGTCTGCCAGATATAGGTGACCAGCTGCTGGGGAAACTCAGGGTTTTCCAGCCAGATCTGGGTGAAGTTCTGGGTTCCCACATAAGTGAAGTTCGTGCCCAGGGGCGTGATGCGGATATTGTACCACATGTAGTAAAAGGACTGCCCCAGGGGGATCAGCAGAAACATCAGCACCCCGATGATCCACGGAGCCACGAACAGATAGCCGACTCTGGCCTCTCTTTTTTCCAGCCTGCCAAGCTTTATTTTGGGTTTTTTCTGTTTTTTCTCTTTACTCATTTACTCACCCACCTCATAGGACATTGCGCCGATGGTAATGCCATCCACTGTCTGATCTGTCAAACTGTAGTTCACATAAATCTTTATGCCGTTGTCATAGGTAACCACGGTCACGCCGTTTCCGGAAATCTCATGCCCCACAATAAATGCTCCTGCCACTTTCTCATTCAGGGCCTGCAGGCTCCGGGAATATTCCAGAATGGTGTCCCGGTACACATCGTACTCGGAACTGTAGATATCGCTGGAATTGGTATACAGCAGCTCGGAAGAGCTCTCCTTCGTGATATAGAAAGAGGGATAGCTTCCCGTCTCCACGATCTTCAGGAAAAATTCCTGCTTATTGGCCTCAAAGTTCACATACTCAGAATACACCGGCATCACGCCCTTGAGCACGATGGACAGGAAAGGCACGCTCTCATCCTCGAAAATATAGCTGGAGGTGTAAAGGGGCATATCCAGTAAGGCCTCCGTGTCACTCCACAGATATACAAAAGGCTGCTCCAGCACCAGCTCCGTTTGCTCTGCGATACCAGCAACCGTCTCCGCATAGCTGGCGGCGGTGTCGTACCGGGTATAGTTGGTGCCGCTGTAGTTGTAGGAAAACAGGGTGTTGCTGATTCCGGCAATGCAGAGGTTATCCACGCCCTTCTCGGTATAGCTCTTAATCAGCTTATCCGTCATATATTTGCTGCGGGCCGGAGTCAGGTACATCATGGTCTCATAGACGTCCTGATAGGTCTCCTCCTCGTAGCGGCGCTTGTTGATTTTCTTAATCACATTGAAAGAAGCGTTCTTTTCATCCGGGTTGATCCGCAGCGCATCGTTATACAGATAAAACCGGATCCCCTCCGCCTCTGCTTCCCGGACCAGCTCCGTCAGTTCTCTCGTTCCGCCGATCTTGCCGTCCGCTGCATATTTGGAAATCGGAATATTGTAAAGTCCGCCTTTCTGCCAGCCCTTGTATACGGTAAACAGATCCGTCACTCCCGCAGCGCTCAGATCACTGTAGATCTCCCGGATATCTTCCACCGTTGTCATGACCACGGCGCTGGTACCCAGCACCCAGCTCTCTCTCTCCGTCCCCAGGAAGTCGATTCTGGTATGATAACCGCAGTCCTGAACCTCCAGGGTGCCGTTGTCCAGCA
>JAGANP010000362.1 GCA_017624175.1 Lachnospiraceae bacterium
AATATCCATGATTTAAACAGCCATATCTGGGATGAATGGGCAGATGAGACAGGTTCCATCGGGAAAGCCTATGGATATCAGATGGGAGTTAAGCATCAGTACAAAGAGGGCATGATGGATCAGGTGGATCGGGTGATCTATGATCTGAAGCATAATCCGTTCAGCCGCCGGATCATGACCAATATTTATGTGCATCAGGATCTGCATGAGATGCGTCTGTACCCCTGCGCTTACAGTATGACCTTTAATGTGACCCAGAAGCCGGGGCAGGATAAGCTGACGCTGAATGCCATTCTGAATCAGCGCTCCCAGGATGTGCTGGCAGCCAATAACTGGAATGTGGTGCAGTATTCTGTATTGATGCATATGCTGGCCCAGGTCTGTGACATGCAGGTGGGAGAGCTGGTGCATGTCATTGCCGATGCCCATATTTATGACCGCCATGTGCCGATCATCCGGGAGCTGATTGCCCGGGAGCCCCATGAGGCCCCTACGTTCTGGCTGAATCCCGATATCCACGATTTTTACCAGTTTACCCGCAATGATGTGCGGGTGGATGGGTATGAGACCGGCGAGCAGATTAAGGATATCCCGATTGCGATTTAAAATCGAGAAGACTGCGGAACTTAAAATAGGAGGAAAAACCGATGAATATTATAGTAGCAGTCGATCAGAACTGGGCCATCGGCAATAAAAATGAACTGCTGATCCGAATACCCAATGATCATAAGCATTTCCGGGAGGAGACCACGGGCAAGGTGGTGGTGCTGGGGCGGAAGACTCTGGAGACCTTTCCCCAGGGACTGCCTCTGAAAAACCGTACCAATATTATCCTGTCCCGGGATCCGAAATATCAGGTGAAGGACGCCATTGTTGTTCACTCGGTGGAGGAACTGCTGGAGCAGCTGAAGGGCTACCCGGATGAGGATATCTATATTATCGGCGGAGACAGTGTATACCGGCAGCTTCTGCCCTACTGCAATGTGGCCCATGTGACGAAAATCGACCATGCCTATGAAGCGGACGCCTATTTCCCTGATCTGGACAAGGATCCTGAGTGGGAGATCACAGCGGACAGTGACGAGCAGACCTATTTTGATATTGCCTATCAGTTTTTAAAGTACGAAAGAACCAAAAACGCTCCATAAATGATTGACATTCAAAAGGAAAGGTATATAATTAACAGAAAAGATTGATAAAACATAACGCCGGACAGGCATATGGCAGCGGCGGGAAGGAAGAGGGTTTCGAGATGGAAAAGAAAAACATTGACTGGAGCAATTTAGGCTTTGGATATGTACAGACGGACTATCGCTATGTATCCAATTTCACAGGCGGCGCATGGGATGAGGGCGTCCTGACCCAGGATGCCAACATTGTACTGAATGAGTGCGCAGGGGTGCTGCAGTATGCACAGACGGTTTTTGAGGGCCTGAAAGCATATACCACCGAGGACGGCCACATCGTGACTTTCCGCCCGGATCTGAACGCAGAGCGTATGATGGACTCTGCTGCCAGACTGGAGATGCCCGTATTCCCCAAGGAGAGATTCCTTGATGCGGTGAATCAGGTGGTGGCAGCCAACGAGGCATATGTGCCTCCCTATGGCAGCGGTGCAACCCTGTATCTGCGTCCCTATATGTTCGGCATGAATTCCGTGATCGGCGTTAAGCCTGCAGACGACTACCAGTTCCGAATCTTCTGTACGCCCGTAGGCCCGTACTTTAAGGGCGGCGCTAAGCCCCTGACCATCCGTGTCAGCGATTTTGACCGGGCAGCTCCCAACGGTACAGGCCATATCAAGGCCGGCCTGAACTATGCCATGAGCCTGCATGCGATCGTATCCGCCCATCAGGAGGGATATGATGAAAATATGTACTTAGATCCCAAGACCCGCACCAAGGTGGAGGAGACCGGCGGTGCCAACTTCCTGTTTGTGACCAGGGATAATAAGGTAGTTACCCCCAAGTCGGGCAGTATCCTGCCCTCCATCACCCGCCGTTCCCTGGTGCAGGTGGCACAGGAGTATCTGGGTCTGGAGGTTGAAGAGAGAGAAGTGCTGTTTGAAGAGGTACAGGATTTCGCAGAGTGCGGCCTGTGCGGTACCGCAGCCGTGATCTCCCCCGTAGGAAAGATCGTGGATCATGGCCGGGAGATCTGTATGCCCAGCGGCATGACGGAGATGGGCCCCATCACCAGGAAGCTGTACGATACCCTGACCGGTATCCAGATGGGCCGTATCCAGGCTCCCGAGGGATGGATTCATGTGATTAAATAAGCGATATAGGATGATTGACGCCCGGTCTGGAGGGATAACCTTTCAGGCCGGGCTGTTACTTTTTTCATGGACTTTTCAGGGCGATACCGTTATAATGGAAACAAAATGAGCAGAATAGAGGTTGACGGCGCAATAACACAGACATAGGCCTGTGCTATGCGGGGGTGTAAGCATGAAAGGAATCAGAAAAAAATCAGATAAAAAATTATATAGAAGAGACAGAACTATCCGGCTGCTCGGCTGTCTGCTGGCGGCAGTGCTGGCTGCAGCGCCGCTGTGCGGCTGCGGCAGGGACGGGGAATACAGCCGGGTGGTGTTCACTACCGGTTTTGGCAAGGACGAGGTTTTTCGTATCGGCAGGATCTCCTGTACGCTGCCGGAGTTTATGGTGTATCTGACCAACACCCAGAACCAGTATGAGAATGTGTACGGAGATGAGATCTGGAATGTGGAGCTGGAGGGCGTGACGCTGGAGGATAATATCAAGGATACGGTTCTGGCCAAGCTTGCCCAGATCAAGACCATGTATCTGATGGCCCGGGAGCGGGGCGTGGAGCTGGATGAGGAGGAGCAGCAGCGGGTGGAGACCATGGCGCAGGTATACTATGAATCCCTGAGCGAGCAGGAGGTTCAGGCTCTGGGGGCGGATCAGGATACGATCCGGCAGCTGTACACGGAATATGCCATGGCAGAAAAGGTATATAATCAGATCATTGAGGGGGTCAACCCGGAAATCAGTGATGATGAAGCCAGGACCATTACGATTGAGCATAACCTGATCCGCACCTATACCACGGACGGCACAGGAAAGCGGATCGAGTATTCGGAGAGCATGAAGCAGGAATGCTATGAACAGATTGCGGCGCTTCGGGAGCAGGCAGTCAGCGGAGCGGCGGATTTTGCGGAGCTGGCGGCAAGGTATAGTGACGACGAAACCATCCGTTATTCTTTCCGCAAGGGAGAGATTGATGAAAAGCTGGAGGAGACGGCGTTCCGGCTGGAAAGCGGGGAAATCAGTGAAGTCATCGAGACGGACAGCGGATATCACCTGATTCATTGTATCAGTACTTTCGACCGGGAGGAGACGGACGCCAACAAGCTGAAAATCGTGGAGGAACGGCGGGGCGAGGTGTTCGGCCAGGAGTATGATGCGTTTGTGGAGACCCTGGTGCGCAGCCTGAACGAGAGTCTGTGGCAGGAAATCAACATGGTTCATGATACCGGGGTGGATACGGACGATTTTTTCACGGTTTACGAGCAGTATATGGGATAGAGAAAATACGCTGAAGCGCACGGAATGATAGGAGCATATATAAAATACTGTGAGTCAGGAGGAGATAAAGCAATGGCAAATCCATATCTTCCCGCATGGGAATATATACCGGATGGCGAGCCGAGAGTATTCGGCGACCGTATCTATGTCTATGGTTCCCATGACAGGGTAAATTCAGAGGACTTCTGTGATTTTAAGCTGAAGGTCTGGTCTGCACCGCTGACAGATCTCACAAACTGGACCTGTCACGGGGACTGCTTTCATACTCGGGCGGATCGGGATCATGCGGCGGATACGCAGTGGACGGAGCGAGAGCTGTACGCACCTGATGTGGTGGAAAAGGACGGAAAATATTACCTCTATGCCTATATCGTGGGCGCACCGGGGTGTGTGGCTGTCAGTGACCGGCCGGAGGGACCGTTTCAGCTTCTGGGGCTGTATGACGCAAAAGAGCAGTATGAAGATCTGAAGAAGTATCCGGAAAAATATTTAGCTGCGCCGGATGAACCGGACGGCTATCTGGTGGACGGCAGACCGGAAGAGAACGGTACCCAGCTGGAGATTGCCCTGCGGGATATGCAGGATGCGGTTATGATTGATCCGGGCGTCCTGGTGGATGATGACGGCAGAGTCTATGTATACTGCGGGTATTTGCATTCCTACATGTTTGAGGTGGATCCGGCGGATATGAGGACTGTCATACCGGGAAGCTATAAGAAGGATATTATTCCTAAAGGAGAACCTTTCTGCTTCTTTGAGGCCTGTTCGCCGAGAAAAATCGGGGACACCTATTATCTGATCTATTCCCCGAGACGTGGTTCCCGGCTTGCTTATGCAACTGCAGACCATCCCACCGGGCCCTTTACCTATAGAGGATATATTGTGGATAACGGGATTGATTATCCGGGGGGCAATGACCACGGCTCCGTGGCCTGCATCAACGGACAGTGGTATATCTTTTATCACAAAATGACCAATAACACGATAATGTCCCGAAGAGGCTGCGTGGAAAGGACGGAGCTCCTGGAAGGAGGAAGCTTCAGAACCGTATCCATGACTTCCCTGGGCTTTGAGAAAGCGCTGAATCCCTATACGGAAACAAAGGCGGAGCTGGCCTGTGTCCTGAAAGGGGGATGCTATATTGCGGAGAAAAATGTATTTAAACGACCGGTTATCAATATTGTATCCGGCTCTGTGATTGGATACCGTTCCTTTGATTTTGGACAGGATGATTCGGGAACCTCCCTGAAGCTGTTCTTAGAACTGGAGGGCTGCTGTCAGTCGGGGATTATTAAGGTACATCTGGACAGCGAAACAGCGGAGCCTGCTGCGCAGGGGAGGATTCCGCAGGATGACAGCGTTTTGCGGATAGATCTGGGGGCTGTAACCGGAGTGCATGATCTGTTCTTTACCTTTGAAACCGGCAGAACCGGTTGGCTTAAGGGAAATTTTGAAAAACGGGAATTGTGCAGGCTGCACAGATTTGTGTTCTGTAAATAGAGAATTGCAGTTCATGAAAATTTTAGAATTATAAAAAGTGCTGGGAAATGCCGTATTTCCGGCACTTTTTTAAAAATTGTTAGCACTCACTTAAAATGAGTGCTAATTTTGGGTTGACATTTTCGGACAAGAGTTTTACACTTATCCTTAACGGCAGGGAAACGGTTCCCTGTAAAGGCCCGACAGGATTATCCGAATTTGACGGAAAAGGGGCGAAGAAAAGAACAAGAAAAGGATGTGGTAAGTATGGCAGCAAGAAGCGGCAGTTTGTCAATCAACAGCGAAAACATTTTCCCGATTATCAAGAAATGGTTGTACAGCGACCATGATATTTTCTACAGGGAACTGATCTCCAACGGGTGTGACGCCATCACCAAGTTAAAAAAACTGGATATGATGGGGGAGTATACCCTGCCGGAGGATTACAAGGCGAGGATTGATGTGGTGGTGGATCCGGAGAACAAGACCCTGACCTTTACGGATAACGGTCTGGGCATGACCGCCGACGAGGTGGAGGAGTATATCAACCAGATCGCTTTCTCCGGCGCAACGGATTTCATTGAGAAATATAAGGATAAGAGCAATGCGGATCAGATCATCGGACATTTCGGACTGGGCTTCTATTCCGCATTCATGGTGGCGGATGAGGTGCATATCGATACCCTGTCCTATCAGGAGGGGGCTAAGGCCGTACACTGGGAGTGCGACGGTGGTACCGAGTTCTCCATGGAGGACGGCGATAAGGCGGAAGTGGGTACGACAATCACTCTGTTCCTGAACGAAGACTGTCTGGAGTTCTGCAATGAGTATAAGGCCCGTGAGGTGGTGAAGAAGTACTGTTCTTTCATGCCCACGGAGATTTATCTGTCCAAGGCAAACACCCAGGAGACCCAGATCATCAAGGCGGATGAGAAAGCCGAGGATGATGTGGTGATCGAGGAGATCCATCCCGAGGTCAAGGAGGGGGAGGAGAATGCGGAGCCCGGCGAAGAAAAGCTGAAGATCCGCAAGCGCCCGGAGCTGATGAATGAGACGCAGCCCCTGTGGACCAAGCATCCCAACGATTGTACCAGGGAGGAGTATCTGGCCTTTTACCGCAAGGTCTTCCAGGATTACAAGGAGCCCCTGTTCTGGGTACACCTGAACATGGATTATCCTTTCAATTTAAAGGGTATCCTGTACTTCCCCAAGATCAATATGGAATATGAGTCCATCGAGGGCACCATCAAGCTGTATAACAACCAGGTGTTTATCGCCGATAATATCAAGGAAGTGATTCCGGAGTTCCTGATGCTGTTAAAGGGAGTAATCGACTGCCCGGATCTGCCGCTGAATGTATCCAGAAGCGCCCTGCAGAATGACGGCTTTGTGAAGAAGATCTCTGAGTTTATCAGCAAAAAGGTGGCGGATAAGCTTTCCGGCATGTGCAAGACCGAGAAAGAGGAGTATGAAAAGTACTGGGATGACATCAGTCCCTTTATCAAGTTCGGCTGCCTGAAGGACGACAAGTTCTGCGAGAAGATGAATGATTACATTCTGTTTAAGAACCTGGACGGCAAGTATCTGACCTTGCCGGAGTGCCTGGAGGTAAAGCCCACCGATGTGGAGGAAGCTGCGGAGGCCGGAGCTGCTGTGGATGAGAAAGGCGAGAAGGTGGAAGCCGAGGTGGTGACCGAAGAGCCTGCAGAGGGCGAAGCGGCCGAGGAGCAGGAAGAGGAAGAAGAGAAGAAGGAAAAGATCATTTACTATGTGACGGATGAGCAGCAGCAGAGCCAGTACATCAACATGTTCCGGGCTGCCAAGATGGATGCGGTGATCCTGACCCACAATATCGACCAGCCTTTTATCTCCCAGCTGGAGTCCAAGAATGAGGGCGTGAAGTTCATGCGCATTGATGCGGACCTGACCGATACTTTCAGAGCCAAGACCTCCAAGAAAGCGGAGAAAGAGATGGAGGAGCAGGCAGAGACCATCAGTAAAATCATGAAGAAAGCGCTGAAAAACGACAAGATCACCGTCAAGGTGGAGAAGCTGAAGAATAAGAAGATTTCTTCCATGATTACCCTGTCCGAGGAGAGCAGACGGATGCAGGATATGATGAAGATGTATGCCATGAACGGCATGGATATGGGCGGCTTCGGCAGCGAGGGAGAGACGCTGGTGCTGAATGCCAACCATCCCCTGGTACAGTATGTGGTGGAGCATCAGGACGGCGAAAACGTGGAGATGATCTGCGAACAGCTGTATGATCTGGCAAAGCTCCAGCATGCGCCGCTGGAACCCGAGGCCATGACCAAATTCATTGCCCGCAGCAATGAGATCATGCTGCTTCTGGCGAAATAAAAGAAGCTCTTGCCCTGAATTTACATTTTTTGTAGATTCAGGGCTCTTTTTATGTTATGATTAATTTTACGGCTCTCGGAAAAGACGGGAAACTCCGGGCAGGAGCAGGAAAAGCCGGAAAAACAGGGATTAAAGGGAAAGAACGATGAAAGAAGTACGTTTTATCATGCAATATATCAAAAAACATAAGTGGCAGTACATTGCGGGGATCATCACCCTCTTTGCAGTGGATTTTGCCAATCTGTATATTCCCAGGATCACCGGGGCCATCACGGACGGTCTGACGGCTCATACCCTGGATTGGGCCGGAGTCAGGAAATATCTGCTGGGTGTGCTGATCCTGGGGCTGACCCTGGCGGTGGGACGCTTTCTCTGGCGGTATTTCCTGTTCGGTGCTTCCCGGACGATTGAAAAAGAGCTGCGCAACGATATGTTTGCCCATCTGGAAACCATGGATGTGGAATATTTTAATGAAAATAAGACCGGGGATCTGATGACACGGTTTACCAGCGACCTGAATGCGATCCGCATGGCCATCGGCATGGCGGTGATCTCCGCCTTTGACGCCACGGTGATGACCGTCATGGTCATCGGGCAGATGATGGTGTATGTGAATGTGAAGCTGACGCTGCTGGCGCTGGTTCCCATGCTGGTGATCTGCGGGGGGACCATCTATTACGGCAGGATCATTCATGTAAGATACCGGGAGCGGCAGGAGGCCGTATCCGATCTGACGGATTATGTGCAGGAGAGCTTTTCCGGGATCCGGGTCATCAAGGCCTTTGTCCGGGAGCAGGCACAGCTGAAAGCCTTTACCCGGGCCAATGAGCGTACCCGGGAGAAGAATCTGAAGCTGGTGCACCTGCAGGCGGTGATGATGCCTCTGCTGGAGGTATTTATCGGTCTGAGCAGTCTGATTACCCTGGTGTACGGGGGCTATCTGGCTCTTGTGGGAGAGATCACTCTGGGGCGTTTTGTGGCCTTTCATCAGTATGTGAATATGCTGGTGTGGCCCATGCTGGCCTGTGGGGATGCCATCAATACCTTTGCCCAGGGCGGAGCCTCCATCCGGCGTGTGCGTGCCGTCATGGAAGCGGAGCCCCAGGTGCAGGATCGGCCGGAGGCAGGCAGCGAGCTGCGGGCCCAGGCCTCCGTGCCCCGGTCGGCTTCGGGCGGCGAAGAGAAAGAACAGGGCGGTTACCGGTATCCCCTGACCGGCCGGATCACATTTTCCCATCTGACGTTTACCCATAAAGGGGCTGCGGAGCCTGCGCTGCAGGATATTTCCCTGGAGGTACCGGCAGGCACCACCCTGGCGGTTATCGGCCGCACCGGCAGCGGCAAATCCACGCTGGTCAGCCTGATGCTGCGTCTGTACGAGACGGAAGAGGGGATGATCCTGCTGGACGGCAGGGATATTCATTGCATTCCGCTGAAAGAACTGCGGGAGCAGATCGCCTGTGTGCCCCAGGATAATTTTCTGTTCTCCGATACGCTGAAAGCCAATATTGCCTTTGGCGCAGCGGGAGAGGATGAGGAGCAGATCAAAGCGGCGGCGGAGGCAGCCTGCATTCATGAGAGCATCATGGAATTCCCCCAGGGGTATGAGACCGTGGTGGGGGAGCGGGGCGTAACCCTCTCCGGCGGTCAGAAGCAGCGAAGCTCCATTGCCCGGGCGCTGATGAAGGATGCGCCGATCCTGATTCTGGACGATGCCCTCTCCGCCGTGGATACGGATACGGAGGAGCAGCTGCTGGGCAATCTCCGGGAGAACCGCCGGGGAAGAACCACGATTTTGATTGCCCACCGGATTTCCACGATCCAGCATGCGGATATGATTCTGGTGCTGGAGGAAGGGCGGGCTGCGGAGGTGGGCAGTCACGCCCAGCTCATGGAGCGAAAGGGCATCTACTATGAGATGTTTGAGAAGCAGCAGCTGGAAGCCGCCATGGGAGAGCAGCGGGCGGCGCTGCACCGGGAATATACGGAAAAGGAAGCTGGGGCACCTCAGGGAGAGGCCATAGCGGCAGCGGCACAGAACCAGAGAGAGGAGGCGGAGTAATATGCGCAGACTGTTGACCTATCTGAAACCTCATAAATGGGCCATGACCATTGCCACGATTCTGGTACTGTTCATTATTGTGGTGGAGCTGTACCGGCCCATCATTATCGGCGATGCCATCGATCAGTATATTAACGGGTATTATCAGCCGTTCCAGGTGACAAGCGAGGATGCAGAAGGGGCGGTGCCCTATGGAGAGGTATGGCTGACCAGGGAATATGAGGCGCCGGAGGTTTCCGGGGACGGTACGGAGGTGCTGCAAAATGGGGACCGGGAAGCATTGACCGAACCGGTCTATTACCAGCTTTTCCTCTATGAAGACCGGTATTATATGGCCCAGCAGCTAACCTATGAAGAAACGGAGCTGCTGGCGGAGGGGGATCCCGGACTGATCCGTTCCTATGTGGAGGCGGGGGCCGTATGCCTTGACAGGGAGCAGTTAAGGGCTCTGCGGCATTATGATTTTACCGGGATCCTGTATGCGGCGGGGGTGTATCTGCTGTTTATGGTATTGGGCTTTGTGCTGAATGCGGCGGATACCTGGATCCTCCAGAAAATGGGGCAGGATATTATTTTCAGGATGCGGGAGCAGGTCTTTACCCATATTCACAGCCTGTCTTTGAGCTTCTTTAACAACACGCCGGTGGGGAAGCTGGTGACCCGTGTCAGCAACGATACCGAAGCAGTCAATGAACTGTTTACCACCATATTGGTGAAGCTTTTTAAGAACCTGGTGAAAATCATCGGCTATGCGGTGGTGATGCTGTCCATCAGCGTGCGGATGGCGCTGGTGTCCTTTCTCATGCTGCCGCTGGTGGGCGTTCTGACCTTTGTGTTCCGGTTTTATTCCCGCAAAGCCTATCAGATCACCCGCAACAAAATCACGGAGCTGAATACCTTTCTGTCCGAGCATATCTCCGGTATGAAGCTGATTCAGATATTTGTCCGGGAGAAAGAAAAGTATGAGGAGTTTGCGGGAAAATCCCAGGAACTGTTCCGGGCGAACTGGCGGGAGGTTATGACCTTTGCCATATTCCGGCCGGGCATTTATTTCCTGTCCATTATCGCCATGGTGATCGTGATCGGCACCGGCAGCTACTCGGTGCTGGGAGGCACCCTTTCCCTGGGCACATTGTTTGTGTTTATCACCTATATCAGATCTTTCTTTGAACCGATCCAGGAGCTGGCAGAGCAGTTCGGCACCCTGCAGTCCGCTCTGGCCTCTGCGGAGAAGATATTTTCCATTCTGGATGAAGAGCCCCAGATCAAGAATCCGCCCTGTCCGGTGGATGTGGATATCCGGGGAGAGATTGAGTTTCGGCATGTGTGGTTTGCCTACGAGAAAGAGGACTATGTCCTGAAGGATGTGAGCTTTGTGATTCATCCGGGGGAGAAGGTGGCCTTTGTGGGCGCTACGGGCGCAGGGAAGAGCTCCATCCTGAATCTGATCGGCAGATATTTTGATATTCAGAAAGGGGAGATCCTGATTGACGGCGTGGATATCCGTAAGATCGATAAAGAGAAGCTGCGCCGTGCCATCGGTCAGGTACAGCAGGATGTGTTCCTGTTCACCGGGGATATCAAGAGCAATATCTCTCTGGGCAATGAAGCCATTACCCGGGAGGATGTGATTCGGGCGGCGCAG
>JAGANP010000363.1 GCA_017624175.1 Lachnospiraceae bacterium
CCCTTGGTGAGGACCACTACGGTGGCGGCCTGGGCAATGGTCAGATTGCTGAGGCGGACGTTGCTCAAATCCAGATCCAGACCGGTATCATCGCTGATGCCCACTACGACTACGATATCGCCATCCTTGATCACATCCTTTAACTGGAATGCTTCCTTGACCTCGATGTTGGGATTGTACTCTGAGGTATCACGCTGATAATACCAGGCGTCGTCTCCCTCGTCATAAGATACACAGAAAGTGGTGGGTTCTGCTGCGGAAGCAGTCAGGGTGTTGCTGCCGGGAAGCATGGCCAGCAGGGCCGCTGCTGACAGCAGGGATACGAATTTTTGAAATTTTTTCATGGGTTTTCCTCCTGTGGATAAAATAATGGGTCTCCTTACTCTACCGGCTGGTTATAGTCTCCTTCTTCCACTTCTTTGGCCACCACTACGAATCTTCCCTGTTCTACATGGTAAACGCAGGTGGAAAGCGTAAGGAAGCGGTCTCCAAACTCGGCGGTGACACCGGTGTCATATTGAGACAATGCTTTGATATTTTGATAAAAGTCATCAAATTCTTCCTGGGTATCTGCCTGAAAGAATTTGTAGAACTTAAATACCTGGTCGGTCTTTTTGTACACCTGGGAGCGAAAGACGGCGATCACCTCATAATTGCGCTGGCATTCTTTAGTGTACAGGGTGATGGTCTTGTGTTCCCGGTAAAAATCCTCGTTCTCATAATCTGTCAGGTTGCCAAACATGGCTCCGGAACGCATATTGTGTCCGTGGATGATGAGATTGGTGGTCAGCGGATCCAAACTGCTGTCGGTATCCAGGATCAGACAGCCGTTCTTGTTGTCCTTGCCGTCGAAGCCCCGGTAGAGGTAATAGTTTTCGTCACGGGGAGTCCACATCACGGGATAATCAATGTTGGTGCCGGGAATGGTGAGCCAGGCTGCCATGTCCTCATTGGCCAGGAAGCTGTCCGCATAAGGATTGGGCACCGGCACTTTGTCAGGTTCTGCGGCAGGAGCGGCTTCCGTCCCGGAAACGTCCTCCCCGGCAAGGGCAGAGGAACTTTCCGGCATATCAGCCATGGCAGCGGACCCTTCGTCTGTGACGGCAGAGGGCCGCAGGGATTCCACCAGGTCTTGCGTATGCCGGTACTCCAGATAGCGCCGGGCCATCAGGAAAATTGCACACACCAGACAACAGACCATGATAATTGTAAATAAGAGTGATAGTTTGTTCCTAAATTTGTCCATACAATTATTATACGCTGTATGAGGGAGAAAATGCAACTATCATTTTGCAGGGATACAGGTCATATATATAGTATCAAAAACAGAGCGGAAATGACGGATGAGCAAGTTGCAGCATAAGCTATTGGCGATGATCATGGGAGGACTTTTGCTGGTATCCATGCTGGTGGTGGGAAGAGAGGCGGCGCGGAGTGTGCTGGGTACGAAAGTGGAGAAACGCAATGGCCCGTGTGTGGTTATCGATGCGGGTCACGGAGGCGCCGACCCCGGAAAGATCGGCATCAATAAAGCAGAAGAAAAGGACCTGAATCTGGAGATAGCCCTTCTTTTGCAGGAGTACCTGGAGGCAGAAGGGGTGGAGGCAGTGATGACCCGCAGCACGAAAGAAGGTCTGTATGACGCTGATGCTTCCAACAAGAAAGTGCAGGATATGAAAAGACGGATCACTCTGATCGAGGAGACAAAACCTGACATAACGGTCAGCATCCACCAGAACAGCTATCCGGAGGAATATGTACACGGCGCCCAGGTCTTTTATTATGATGGCAGCAGTCAGGGGCAGAAGCTGGCTGAGCTGATACAGAACCAACTGATAAAGAAGGCAGACCCCGAGAACACCCGCAGGATCAAATCCAACGACAGCTATTATCTGTTAAAAAAGACAGAAGTCCCCATTGTCATTGTGGAATGCGGTTTTCTGTCCAACAGGCAGGAGGCGGAGAAACTCTGTGATGAGGATTACCAAAAAAGAATCGCATGGGCAATATGTATGGGAATTCTGCAATACCTGAGTACAATATCTTGAACTTTGGGATAGTATTATGGTATAATACAAACAATTATAGAGTTTTTTAGGAAGTATTGTGATATGGAGACTAAGATCATTGTGATCCGGTCGGATCGGGAGGAGCTGTCCCTGGAGGAGGAAGCCGGTCTTCGGGAGGCCGGAGAAGTAATCAAAAACGGCGGGCTGGTAGCGTTTCCCACAGAGACTGTCTATGGCCTGGGCGGGGATGCACTGAACCCGGAATCCTCCAAAAAAATCTATGCTGCCAAAGGACGGCCGTCGGACAATCCGCTGATCGTTCATATCGGCAGACTGGAAGATCTGGATCTCCTTACGGACCATGTCCCCGAGGAGGCAGAAAAGCTTGCGGCGGCATTCTGGCCCGGCCCGCTGACCATGATCTTGGAGAAATCCCGAAAGGTGCCTTATGAAACCACCGGAGGGCTGGATACCGTGGCAGTGCGCATGCCTTCAGATCCTGTGGCAAGGAAACTGATCGCATACAGCGGCGGGTATGTGGCGGCTCCCAGCGCCAATCTTTCGGGCAAACCCAGTCCGACGGTTGCCAGATATGTCATTGAAGATATGATGGGCAGGATCGATGCCATCGTGGATGGAGGAGAGGGCGAGATCGGCCTGGAATCCA
>JAGANP010000364.1 GCA_017624175.1 Lachnospiraceae bacterium
CCGTGAGGATATGGATTCCTACCCGGATGTGGCGGAGGAAGTGATCTGTATGTACGGCTATGACCATGTGATCCCCGCATTTATGCCCCAGGCTCATGTGACCATGGGCGAAGTGCCCCGGGATATGAAAAAGGAAATGAAGCTGAAGAGAGCGCTGTGCAGTATGGGCGCTTACGAGTGCATCCATTACAGCTTTTTCTCCCCGTCGGATCTGGATCTGCTGCGGCTGCCCCAGGACGCACCCCAGCGTCAGGCCATCCGCCTGCTGAATCCGATCAACGAGGAACTGTCCCTGATGCGGACCACACTGGCGGCTTCTATGTTAAATGCCATTTCCCGCAACCAGAAAAAAGGCAATCTGCAGGGCAGGCTTTATGAGATTGCCAAGGTGTTTATACCGAAATCCCTGCCCCTTACCGATTATCCCGAGGAAAGGGCAACCCTGTGCGTCGGCGTCTTCGGTGAGAAAGAGAGCTTTTTCACCCTGAAAGGCATGGCGGAGCGGGTGGCGGAAAACCTGTTTATCCAGTTTACCTATGCCCCGGTAAATAAGCCCTATCTGCATCCTTATCAGGCGGCCGGGATCTACTTTGAAGGCACGGAGGTGGGCTATCTGGGCAAGGTGGCCTATGAGGTGGCGGAGCAGCTGGATCTGCGCAATGATGCCTATGTGCTGGAGATTGATCTGCAGAAGCTGTCCGAGACTTATGACAGAGAGGCAAGCTTTACGCCGCTGCCGAAGTTCCCCGATGAGAGCCGGGATCTGGCTCTGGTGATGGACAAGGAAGTGACCTGCGGCCAGGTAGAAGAGGTGATACGCAGATCCTGCAGCTATATCAAAGCCATTAGGCTGTTTGACGTCTATGAGGGCGGACAGATTGCAAAGGGTAAAAAGAGCATGGCCTTTACTGTGGAGTTTACGCCCCATGAGGAAGCTTTTGAGCCGGATGCAGTGGATCGTTTTGTAAAGAAGATTCTGAAGAATCTGAAAAATCAGCTGGATATTGATTTGAGAAGTTAAAGAGTACCAGATAAGCGAAGCGGATGCTCCGGGCCGGATTGCCCGGAGCACGGCAGTTATGTAAGATTTTTATGGATAATAGAAAGAAGTGAGTTTATGTTAAAGAAATGTGCATGGGAGAATTATGACGAAAAACAACTGAAGAAGCTGGAAAAACTCAGCCGGGAATACCGGGAATTCCTGGATAACGGCAAGACGGAGCGGGAATGCATCGACACCATTGTCAATACCATCGAGAAAGAGGGCTACCGGGAGCTGGAGACCCTGATCAGGACAGGGGAGCCCCTGAAAAAGGGGGACAAGGTGTACAGCGTATGGATGAACAAGTCCATCGCCATGTTCCAGATTGGCAGAAAGCCTTTTGCGGAGGGGATGAATATCCTGGGGGCTCATATTGACAGCCCCCGGCTGGATGTGAAGCAGAATCCGCTGTATGAGGATATTGACCATACCTTTGCCTACATGGATACCCATTATTACGGCGGCGTAAAGAAGTACCAGTGGGTGGCCATGCCCCTGGCGATCCATGGCGTGGCAGTGAAAAAGGACGGTACCACCATAGAGCTGAATATCGGAGAAAATGAGGACGATCCGGTATTTTTCGTATCCGATCTGCTGATCCATCTGGCCGGTGAGCAGCTGGAGAAAAAGGCGGCTAAGGTCATCGAGGGAGAGGCGCTGGATCTGATCGCCGGTACCCGGCCTCTGAGTATCGGCAAAGAGGAAAAGGATACCGAGGAGGCCAAAAACAAAGCGAAAAATATCGTCAAATCCGGTGTGCTGGATATTTTAAAGCAGACCTACGATATTGAGGAGGAGGATCTTGCCTCCGCAGAGCTGGAGGTAGTGCCTGCGGGCAAGGCCCGGGAAGCCGGTTTTGACCGCAGTATGATTCTGGCCTACGGACAGGATGACAGAGTCTGTGCCTTTACCTCCTTAAGGGCCATGCTGGATCTGAAAGAGACCGACAGAACCGTGTGCTGCATCCTGGTGGATAAGGAGGAGATCGGTTCCGTGGGCGCCACCGGTATGCGCTCCCGGTTTTTTGAGAATGCCGTGGCGGAGCTGATGAACCTGGCAGGGGAGTACAGCGAATTGAATCTGCGCAGATGCCTGGCCCGCAGCGCCATGCTTTCTTCGGATGTGAGCGCCGCCTTTGATCCCAGCTACAGAAGCTGCTTTGAACTGCATAATGCGGCTTTCCTGGGCGGCGGGATGGTATTTAACAAGTATACCGGCTCTAAGGGCAAGAGCGGCTCCAATGATGCCAATGCAGAATATATGGCCCATCTGCGCAGCGTGATGGATGCGCATAAGATCCTGTGGCAGACAGCGGAGCTGGGCAAGGTGGATGTGGGAGGCGGCGGTACTATCGCCTATATCCTGGCCCTGTACGGCATGAATGTGATTGACAGCGGCGTGCCGGTGCTGAATATGCATGCCCCCTGGGAGGCCACCAGCAAGGCGGATATCTACGAGGCTTACAGGGGCTATAAGGCCTTTGCGGAGAATGTGAGCATCTGAGAAAAAGGGATGGAGAAAAACAGAAATATGGAGCTTAAAAAATCGGATTTTTATTTTGAACTGCCCCAGGAACTGATTGCACAGGATCCCCTGGAGGATCGTTCCGCCTCCAGGCTTCTGCTGCTGGAGAAGAACACGGGGCAGGTGCAGCATGAGATTTTTCGCAATATTACCGATTATCTGCGGCCCGGGGACTGCCTGGTGCTGAACAATACCAAGGTGATTCCTGCCCGTCTCTTAGGAGAGCGGGAGGGCACCGGCGCCCATGTGGAGGTGCTGCTGCTGAAACGCCGGGAGGGGGATGTGTGGGAGACCCTGGTAAAGCCCGGTAAGAAGTGCAGGCCCGGCACCCGTCTGGTGTTCGGCGGCGGACTGCTCAGAGCGGAGGTGCTGGAGACGGTGGAGG
>JAGANP010000365.1 GCA_017624175.1 Lachnospiraceae bacterium
AGGCCGGTATCTCCAGCACCCGGGCCATCTCCAGCAGTCCCCCGTCCACATTGCGGATTCCCTCCAGGGTATTGACATAGATATTCGGCAGCACAATACAGAAGCTGACGGCCACCGCCAGCACATTGCTGCGCCACCAGATCAGAAAGAGCACCACAAAGGAAGCCACGGGAATGGCCTTAAGCAGTGACATAAAGGGCCGCAGCAGCTCCTCCATCAGCGGAAAACGGCCTGCGGCGGCCGCCAGCAGCAGCCCCAGCGCCAGTCCCGCCAGAAAACCGGAGCCGATCCGCAGCAGGGAGCAGCCCACCGTCAGCCAGAAGCTTCCCTGCCGCACCCTTTCCGCTAGGGCCAGCAGGGTCTCCCACGGGCCTGCCAGCAGGATCCGATTGTCCACCAGCAGCGTGACCAGCTGCCAGATCAGAAGCCAGACTGCCGCTGCCCCTATTTTTTTTCCATGTTTTTCACAGAAAGCTTTCATCCGCTTACCTTTTCTCACTCTTTCCTGCCATGCCTATCGGCTGCCCAAAGTCCCGGACTTCGATTGCACCTACGCTATTACGCTAACCTGTCCTCAGGGAATATAATAGAAATCCTCCCCCGGCAGGGCGCCGCCCACGGCAGCGGGATCCTGATCATACAGCACCTGCAGATAGCCGGACAGCGCCTGCTCCATCTCCTCACCGTCAATATAGGTAATATTGCATGCGGGAATTGCTTTCCGGGCAATGGCCTCCTTGGCAACAATTCCTACCGCCGCCACCAGCTGGGCGCCCTTTTCCGGGTCCTCATTGATGGCCCGGGTGCTGGCCTCATGCTCCTCCAGGAAAGTACGCACCGCCTCGGGATGCTCTTCCAGGAACGCATTGCGCACCACCGTTACGCCGGTAACCATACGGCTGCCATCCTCTCCCTGCACCAGATTCCACTGCTCATTCATGTCCATCACCACGGACAGCGCCTCATTCTGGGCACAGGCCACCGTGACAAAGGGCTGGGGCAGCAGTCCGATGGCCTCCGGCTGCTCTGCCAGAAGCGCCGCCACCTCCGTAGCTTCCGATTTATATTCCAGTGTGCAATCGGACACGTCCATGCCATTGGCCGTCAGCAGATACTGCAGCACATAATCAGGAGTGGTGCCCTTGCCGGTCAGATAGATTGTTTTGCCCCGCAGACTCTCCATATCGCTGACGGAGCTGTCCCCGGACACCATGTACAGGACGCCCAGGGTGTTGATATCTACCACAGAGATCCCGCCCTCCGTCTTCTGATACAGCACACCGGCCACATTGGCAGGCACCAGCGCAATATCCAGCTCTCCCTTGATCATCAGGGGCAGCAGCTCATCCGCTGCAGTGGCCATGGTAAATACATAATCCTCCCCGGCCTCTCCGTTCTCCGCCTGCTCCTGTAAAAATACCAGTCCCATGGAGGTGGGGCCTTTGAGTCCGCCGATGCGGACTGTGGCAGGCTCCTCCTGCTGCCCGCACCCGGTCAGAAGCCCCAGGGCCAATATTGCACCGGCGGCCAGTGCCAGAATCCTCCTGCCAATTCCTCTGTTTCCTGCTTTTCTCATACGCTTCAATACTCCCATCCTTTCCCGCCCCGGGAAACTCTGCGGCAAACCATCTGCGTCCCTCAAATTACATCCGCTGCTTTACGGGATATAAAAGAGTTTATGACAAAAAAATGGTTTTCTGCAGCCTTCCTACTCAGAACGAATCTTAATAGTTAGTCTATTTTCAGATTCCCCGCAGCCGCAGCTTTAGGGTCTCTTTCTTTTTTATTATAGCGAATATCTGACCGCTGTCAATTCCCAGACAGCAGTTCTAATCCACCACCCTGACCACCTCATTGTCCTTCAGGTCTGCGGAGGACGTCAGGATAATTTCCGTCTCCGCAGACAGCACAGCGGATTCTATGGCGGCATAGCTGCCGTTCTGATCCAGCACATTCACATATACCCGGCCGGCATGCCACTCCGTCCCCAGAATTCCCTCCTGCTGCCGCAGGGTATACAGAAAATAACTGCCGTTACTGTCCTGCTGCAGTACCGATACCGGCACCACCCATTCATAATTTTCAGACTGCCAGGTGCTTTTCAGCGTTATCTGCTGTCCCGGCTCCAGTCCCTGTCCTGTCACATCCATCTGCAGCAGAGTGCTGCCGTTCTCCTGCTGCTCCATATAGCTGACGATTCCCTCCCCGCTCTGTCTGCCGCTGCTGACGGTTTCATAGGTCAGCTGCATCCGGGTGCCCAGGGACACATACCGGGCCTGGTCCTCGGACAGCTGGGCCTGCAGCAGCCGCTGGCCGCCATTCGGCGTATAGAGCAGCTGGGCGGTATCCGGTGTGCGCTGTCCGGTGGAAACGCAAAGCTGCGTGACTTTGCCGTCCTCCCGGGCACAGATCCACCCCTCCCCTTCCAGAAGCTCCTGCAGTTCCTGAATTTCTTCCTCCAGATAAGCCTGTTCCAGACGGGCAAGATCTCCTGCGGCCTCGTAGCTGCCGGAGGCCGCTGCCCGGGCATCCTCCACGCTCCTTAGGGCGGCCCGCAGTCCATCCCCCTGAGAGAGCAGCGCATCCTCCACCGCCTGTTCTGCGGTGCGTACCGTCTGCTCCAGCTGCTGCACCTGCGTCTCCAGCTGCTGCAGCCGGGCGGTCAGCTCCTGGCTCTGCTGATCACTGCCGCCTCCGGAAATATCCCCGCTGTTGCCGCCGCTGACAGAGCCTGCCGGAGCCGTCTCCTGCCTGACCTGTTCCATTTCCCTCCTGGCCTGCTCCGATTCTTTCCTGGCCTGCCCCAGCTCTGCCTGTGCCTGTGTCAGTTCCTCCCTGGCCCGGCTCACCCGCAGCTCCCCGTCCCGTCTGACCGTCTCATAATCCTCCTGAGCCCGGGTCAGGGTACTGACAACCGTCTGACTGCTCCGGGCGCTGCGGCTGTCCG
>JAGANP010000366.1 GCA_017624175.1 Lachnospiraceae bacterium
AGAATAAATAGTCAAACATCGAAAGAAAAAGGAAAAGTGCCAACGATTACTTGACACAAACTCTAGGGGAAAAGAACTTGTACTCTGCGGAAAAATGTAGTACAATATTTCTATCATGTGGGATACATGAAAGAAATATGTGGAAGAAGGTATTACAGAAATGAAAGAGCAAAAGAACAGAGTATTGTTGGTACACTCCATCAAGCTGAAGATCCTGCTGTTGGTCGTGGGCGTCGTGCTGCTCAGCAACATCCTGAGCCTGTGGACTTCCATCCCCCTGATTAAGGAGAACATTACGGTTCTGACCGAGAGTTACATGGAGGATCTGGCGCAGACTGCGGGGGCAAGTCTGGAGCGGGAGATCACTTCCTACGGCTATGATACGGTCATGACCCGGGAAGAACTGGATAACCATCTGAAAGATGTAAAGGTACGGGGCATGAGCACCTGTTATACCTATCTGGTGTCCAATGACGGCACGATGCTGTATCATCCCACAGCGGAGAAGATCGGCCTGCCTGTGGAAAATGCAGCAGTGCAGCAGCTGGTGGGAGAACTGGCACAGGGGAACCGTCCGGAGACGGATGTGATTGTATATGATTTCAAGGGGGCAAATAAATATGCCGCTTACTATATTGACACGCAGATGCGCTTTATCCTGGTGGTGACGGCGGATCAGGAAGAAGCTCTGCAGCCTGTGACGGCACTGACAAAAAGAAGCATCATTGCCGGTCTGGGAGTCCTGGCGATCTGCATTATCGCCGGTTTCCTGGTGGCGCTGAGACTGGTTAAGCCGCTGGAGCGGATCACCCGAAAGGTGGCACGGCTGGCGGAACTGGATTTTACCACAGAGGAAGAGAAGAAGAAAAAGCTCTCACTGAAGCTGCGTAAGGATGAGGCCGGTGTGATGAATCAGGCCATCGGCGTGCTGCAGCAGGAACTGGCTTCCGTAACCGGCAGCATTGAAGAGCAGTCCGGTAAGCTGCACTCCTCGGCGGGAAGCATGTCCCAGAGTATTACAGAGACGATCAATACGGTGGAACAGGTGGAGAAGGCGGTCAATGAGATTGCAGAGGGCGCTACCAATCAGGCCCAGGAGACCCAGACTGCCACGGAGCAGATCATTGCCATGGGCAATATGATCGAAGAGACCAATGCGGATGTGGAAGAGCTGCGGGAGAATGCCCGCCGGATGCGCAGCGCCGGAGAGCAGGCACTGGAGATCCTGGGAGCGCTGGGACAGGTCAACCAGCAGACCAAAGAGGCTATCGCCGCCATTGCCAAGCAGACGGATGTGACCAACGAATCCGCCATGAAGATCAAGACCGCCGTGGATATTATCACGGATATTGCAGAGGAGACCAATCTGCTGTCCTTGAACGCTTCCATCGAGGCAGCAAGAGCCGGGGAGCAGGGCCGGGGCTTTGCCGTGGTGGCCGGACAGATCCAGAAGCTGGCAGAGCAGTCCAACGAGTCCGCCCAGCAGATTACCGGTATCATTGAACTGCTGATCCAGGAGACCCAGCGTTCCGTGCAGACCATGACGGATGTAAAGGCGGTTATCGAGAAGCAGGATGAGAATGTGAACCAGACAGAAAAGGCCTTTGGGGACGTAAAAGAAGGGATCAACAAATCCATTGAGGGTATCCGTACCATCGCTAAGAGGACGGAGGAACTGGATACCGCCAGAGTCAAGGTGGTGGATGTGGTGCAGAATCTGACGGCGATTGCCGAGGAGAATGCAGCAAGCACCCAGGAGACTTCCGCATCTGCAACGGAGATGAGTGCAATCATGGGCAGTATAGAGAGCAGTGCCCGTGAATTGAACGAGATCGCAGATCAGTTACATAATACGGTCTCCAGATTCCAGATCTAAAACAGCATATTTCGGAAAGAAAGGGCACTTGTTGAGAAATTCTCGCAAGTGCCCTTTTGTCTGTCCGGATGCTCTCTCTTGCCAAAACCTGCCGGATGGGCATATAATAGCATTGCAGAAAGGGGTATGATCCCCTCTGTGTGCGGAAAGACTAGAGAAAAAAGGTGGTGTAAACAGAGATGGAACAATATACAGTAACCG
>JAGANP010000367.1 GCA_017624175.1 Lachnospiraceae bacterium
GACATTATCGGCTCTGCCGCAGATCCTGTAGTTGATGTTGTTCTTAATCTGACCGTGCAGGATATTGGAATCGGGACGCTGGGTTGCCAGGATAAGGTGGATGCCGAATGCTCTACCCAGACGGGCAATTACGGACAATCTGCTTTCAATTTTGGCTGTAATTTCCTTCTGTTCCTTCGTCAGACCGGTTTTGTCCAGCATTGCAGCAACTTCATCACAGGCAAAAATATACCGCTGTAAGTTCTCGCCAGTGGCTGCATTGTAATGGTCGATGTTGGGAAGTCCGGCAGCTTTCAGCAGCTGCTTTCTGCGTTCCAGCTCCTCGGCCAGTTCAGTCAGCACTTCCAGTGTGGACTGTTCTTCAAAGCACATCCGACATTCCTTGTGCCAGACCGGAGGGAAATCCACACCGCCTTTGAAGTCAGCGATGCAGACATTGGCGCCTTTCTTATTTGCCTGCATGAGCAGCAGTTTCAGCAACACACTCTTGCCACTGCCGGTGGCACCGCCCAGCAGGATATGGGGAACTCTTGCCAAATCAACTGTTACAGGCCCGGTGAAGCTCTCGCCGAGATTCAGTACGAAGGACTGTTGGGATAGATACTTATCGTTCCACTCGATAAAATCGGGCAGATCACTGATTGCAGGTACTGCATGCAGGAGGACCCTGCTTTTACCAGACCCATTTTTCATTTTGACAATGGTGATATCCAGTGCCGTTTCAATGGCAGCCTGTTTGTCTTTCCAGATTTTCAGCGGTATACCTTCGGAGGTAAACTCCCAAATAAAAACTCTGGGGTTCAATTTGTCTTTGGTTTTACGTTTCGGTTCTGGTACAGCCTCGGAATGATTGACAAGGCCGATGCTTCTGAGCTGCTCCTGAACGGATCGCTTTCCAATGGGAATGAAAATCAGTATGGAAATTGTAATACCTGCAACTATCAGATAGGTGGTGAAAATGTTATTGACAGCGAATTCTGCCACAGGAGAGACCAGTTCAATGTTATCTGCGGCGGCTGCGATATCTGCCTGCGTGTGCCAGATCAAAATTGCTCCCAGGATATACAGAAGCAGGAAAATCAGTTTGACAGGCGCGTCGGAGGTGGAGTCCAGGCTGGGGAGGACTCGCCCCCGACGGGTTTCGGTGGTGTTGGTTTTCTTAGTGGTTTTCGTTGCTTTCATAGTGTACCTCGCGGATAAGTCCGTCTTTACGGAACTCAGTTACGGTGTGGATGCGTCTTAAAAATGCGTTCCAGGTTTCCAGCTTGCTTCTCTGGATCTCGGTGTACTGCTGTTCCAGAGGAATGTTGGAGGTGATATACACGGTGGTGTAACAAGCTACCCGGTCATAGTAACGGGCCGGAAGCATTACGGGGTAGATATCCAGATAGTTCAGCATATCAGAGATGGAAATCTGAGAGTGGAACTCCTCAAAGACCAGAACGCTCTGGCCCTTGTAAGCATCAAACTGCACATTACCCTTGGCAGGATAATTGGTGATGCGGCAGATGTCGGTGGCAGGATGCTTGTCAAAGATGCTCCGGGTTTTACCAGTGCCACTGTCACCGAAGATATAGTGGACAATAACATCCCGGTTTTCTCTGGTATACTTTTCTTCCAGCAGCTGCTGACGGAGCAGATCGATTTCCCGGGTCTTAAAGCCATAACTGGGATCGATCTCAATGATCTCCAAATTGGTTAAGCCGTCCTTGATATACTGGATCAGCTGCGCCATCTTGGGACTCTTTTCATCAGACTCATTTGGAAGTGTACCAAATTCTTCGAAGGTGCCTTCTACCCGCGTATCTGCCTTATCCGTATCGGCCCATTTTCCTTCCTTGCGGATATAATCCCGATTGCTTTTGGAAGAACCGGCTGCCTTGTCAATGTGGGCGGTAGGAAATCTCCTCTTGACGGTGTTGAACCGCATAGGAGCAGAGGAATACAGATAAACGTGGGTATGATACGTACCGGATGCGCCGATTTCATCGGCCATGCAGAAGTAATCAGGATTAAACATCTGCGCTCTGTCGATGATCACATCATGGGTCATACCTGAGTCTGCGGGATTGTTTATCGTGAGCAGGAACTTCCTGGATTGATAATTCGTTTCGGACATTTTCTGTTTCTCCTTGTATTATTAAATCGTAGTTTTAGAGTCCCTAACTAGGGATATATGCTACACTGTAAGGGATGCTGTGGATTGGTTTGTTCCTCCTACCGCATGACGGTTTAACAAAGGCTCCAACCACAGTCCTTTACAGTA
>JAGANP010000368.1 GCA_017624175.1 Lachnospiraceae bacterium
ATTATGTGAAGATAAATGCGGATTATCGTTCGTAGTGCCGGACGGAAGACTGCGGAACTCTAAAACAGCTCTCTTACTACCAGCGCCCAGAGAATTTGCGGATGCGAGGCAGCCGGAAATTACTCTGCCAGGATGGCGCTGATGGGAAGAGAGCGGAACTCTAAAACAGCTCTCTTCCTACCAGCGCCCAGAGAATTTGCGGATGCGAAGCAGCCGAAAATTACTCTGCCAGGATGGCGCTGATGGGAAGAGAGCGGAACTCTAAATAAGGAGAATTGATACATATGAGTAAAATAAATATTTCGGATGCTGTACGCTACATCGGCTGTGACGACCATGATATTGATCTGTTTGAGAGCCAATACCATGTGCCCAACGGAGTGTCCTACAACTCTTATCTGATCGTGGATGAGAAGATTGCCATTATGGATACGGTGGATGCCAGAGCCACGGAGGGCTGGTTTGCCAATATGGAGCAGGAGCTGGCGGGCCGAAAGCCGGATTATCTGGTGGTATCCCATTTGGAGCCGGATCACGCCTCCAATATCCAGAAGGTATGTGAAAAGTACCCGGATCTCCAGGTGGTGGGAAATGCCAAGACCTTTGGTATGCTGCCCCAGTTTTTTACCCTGGACTTCAGCGGGCGCAAGATGGAGGTCAAGGAAGGGGATACGCTGGAACTGGGCAGCCACAGCCTGACTTTCTACATGGCTCCTATGGTGCACTGGCCGGAGGTTATGGTGGCTTATGAAAATCAGGAGAAGATCCTCTTTTCCGCAGACGGTTTCGGTAAATTCGGCACGCTGGATACCCAGGAGGACTGGGATGACGAGGCACGCCGTTACTTTATCAATATTGTTGGAAAATACGGGATGCCGGTACAGACACTGTTAAAGAAGGCAGCGGCACTGGATATGCAGACCATCTGCCCCTTACACGGGCCGGTTCTTAAGGAGAATCTGGCATATTATCTGGAAAAATACCAGGTCTGGTCCAGCTACCGCCCGGAGGAGGAGGGTGTGGTCATTGTCTATGCTTCGATTCACGGGAATACGGCTGCGGCAGCCGGAAAGCTGGCGGCACTGCTGGAGGAAAAGGGGCAGAAAGTATCGGTATTTGATCTGGCAAGGGACGATATGGCGAAGGCTGTTGCAGACGCTTTCCGCTATGACAGACTGGTGCTGGCAGCGGCTACCTATGACGGCGGACTGTTCCCCTGCATGGAGGATTTTCTGTACCATCTGAAAATGAAGAATTATCAGAAGAGAACCATAGGCATCATGGAAAACGGTTCCTGGGCGCCCATGGCTGCCAAGCTGATGAAGGAATATGCGGAAAGCTTTAAGGACTGCGTGCTGGCAGAGCCCGTAGTGACGATCCGATCCACCCTAAATGCGGCCAGTCAGGCACAGCTGGAGCAGCTGGCGGAGGCGCTGGAGACACAGTAAAGGACAAAAGAAGAATTGACACCACTCTCCAAATGTAGTAAATCTTTAAGTAACACAAGAACGGAAAGGAATCAATTAGTATGGAGAAAGACATGGAACAGGTAATGCACAAGGCGGAAACGCTGATCGAAGCATTGCCCTATATTCAGAAATTTAACCGGAAAATCATCGTTGTCAAATACGGCGGCAGCGCCATGAGCAACGAAGAACTGCAGAAAAACGTCATCAAGGATGTGACCCTGCTGAAGCTGGTAGGCTTTAAGCCCATCATCGTACACGGCGGCGGCAAGGAGATCAGCCGCTGGGTCGGCAAGGTGGGCAAGGAAGCGCAGTTTATCAACGGTCTGCGTGTCACCGATGCGGAAACCATGGAGATCGCCGAGATGGTGCTGGGCAGAGTGAGCAAGAACCTGGTGACCATGGTGCAGGAGCTGGGGGTCAAGGCCGTGGGGATCAGCGGCAAGGACGGCGGGCTGCTCAAGGTGGAGAAAAAGTATGCGGACGGTCAGGACATCGGTTTTGTGGGCAATATCACCGAGGTAAATCCCAAGGTGCTCTATGATCTGCTGGAAAAGGATTTCCTGCCCATCGTAGCGCCCATCGGTCTGGATGAGCAGTTTCAGACCTATAATATCAATGCGGATGATGCGGCCTGTGCGATTGCCAAAGCCGTAGGTGCCGACAAGCTGGTGTTCCTGACGGATATCGAGGGTCTGTACAGGGATATCAACGATAAGTCCAGCTTTATCTCCCGTCTGTCCGCATCCGAGGCGGACGAGCTGATTAACGGCGGCTTTATCGGCGGCGGTATGCTGCCAAAGCTGTCCAACTGTACCTCCGCCATTAAAAACGGCGTAAACCGGGTACATATTCTGGACGGCCGGGTGCCCCACAGCCTGCTGCTGGAGATCTTTACCAACAAAGGCGTGGGCACTGCAATTATCAATGACGAAGAGATCGGAGGGATGCCCCAATGATGAAGGAATATATTGACGAGGCGGAGAAAGCGCTGCTCCATACCTATAACCGCTATCAGGTGGTGCTGGATAAGGGGGACGGCGTATATCTCTATGATATGGAGGGAAAGCGCTACCTGGACTTTGTGTCCGGTATTGCGGTATTTGCTCTGGGATATAATAATAAGGCCTACAATGACGCTCTGAAAGCCCAGATCGACAAGCTGATCCATACCTCTAACTATTATTACAATATGCCTGCCATTGAGGCGGCCAAAAAGATCAAGGCAGTGTCCGGTATGGATCGGGTCTTCTTTACCAATTCCGGTGCGGAGGCTGTGGAGGGAGCCATCAAGGCGGCGAGAAAGTATGGCTATTTAAAGGACGGCAGAACGGATCATGAGATCATTGCCATGGAGCACTCCTTTCACGGCAGAACCATGGGGGCTCTGTCGGTGACAGGCAATCCCAAATACCGGGAGCCCTTTGAACCCATGATCGGCAACATCCGGTTTGCACGGCTGAATGATTATGAGAGCGTGCTGTCCCAGGTGAATGATAGGACCTGTGCGATCATCTTAGAGACCGTTCAGGGAGAGGGAGGCATCTATCCTGCAGAGGAGGATTTCTTAAAGAAGCTGCGCAGGCTCTGTGACGAGAGGGATATCCTGCTGATTCTGGATGAGATCCAGTGCGGCATGGGCCGGACCGGTTATATGTATGCCTGGCAGCGCTACGGCGTGAAGCCGGATATTATGACCACGGCCAAGGCTCTGGGCTGCGGCGTGCCGGTGGGCGCTTTCCTGATGACGGAGAAAGTGGCGCAGCACTCGCTGGCAGCGGGGGATCACGGCACGACCTACGGCGGCAATCCATTGGCGGCGGCAGCCATCTGCAAGGTGCTGGAGCTGTATGAGGAGCAGAAGGTACTGGAGAATGTGCGGGAGGTAGGCCCCTATCTGACGGAACGTCTGGAGGAGCTGACCCGGAAGTATGACTGCATCGAGACGCATCGGGGTCTGGGGCTGCTGCAGGGGCTGGTGTTTAATCAGCCGGTGGGAGAGATCATCACCAGGGCTCTGGAAAAGGGTCTGATCCTGATCAATGCGGGCCCCAATATCATCCGTTTTGTCCCTGCGCTGATCATCAGCAAGGCGGACGTGGATGCGATGATCGGGATACTGGATACCTGTATAGAGGAAAAATAATATGCATATTTCAAAAAGAATCATAGCTGTGCTGCTGGTAGGGCTGCTGACGGCAGGGCTTCTGGCCGGCAGCCGCATTGTGTGGGACAGTGAAAATCAGGCGGAGAATCCGCTGGCATTTCTTAACCATAAGGAGACCATTCATTTCTGGTATGGGGACGAGGCGCTGGCGGACTATGTGAACAGTGCGGCGGTGGCCTTTGGAGAGGCCAACAATGTCCGGGTATTTCCCCAGTATGTGGCGGAGAGCGATTATCTGGAGGCACTGAACCGGGCAAGCCTGCCCACGGAGAAAGTGGAATCCGTAAGCACGGCTTCCTCCTTTCCCGATGTGTACCTGATCAGTCATGAGATGCTGGAAAAAGCCTATCTGGCAGGTCTGGCGGTGCCGGTGGAGGATGCAGCGGGGATACTGGATGAGGCCCATTTCCCCCAGGCTGCCCTGTCGGCAGTGACCTATCAGGACAAGCTGGTGGCCTATCCGCTGTATTATGAGACCAGTGCGCTGCTCTATAACGAGACCTATCTGTATGAATGGGCCGTGCAGCAGGCCGGTAAAGCCGATACGGAGGAGGGAGAGTATACCGGGGATGAGGGAGAATTTGAAGAACTGGATGAGATACCGGCAGAGGAAAATTCTCCGGTGGTGTATGACGAGGAGACCATAGCGCTGCGGACGGAGCAGTTTTTTGCCAAAGCGGTGCCCGCCACGGTGGATGATATTCTGCAGCTGGCAGACAGCTTTGATCCTCCCGAGACGGTGGAGGGCATCTTCTCCTGGGATGTCTCGGATATTTTTTATAATTACTACTTTGTGGGGAATTCCATGATTGTGGGAGGAGAAGCCGGAGATGACCGGAGCCAGATCCAGATCAATAATCCGGAGACGATTGAGAGCCTGCAGATCTATCAGGGGCTGAATCAGTTCTTTTCCATAGATTCCTCCACAGTGGCCTACGAGTCGGTGCTGCAGGATTTTATTGACGGTAAGATCGTGTTTACCATCGCTACCACGGATGCAGTCAGGGCTTTGGCGCAGGCCAAGGAGGACGGCAGCTTTGCTTACGACTACGGGGTGGCGCTGATGCCGGATCCCAGCAGTGCGTTAAAGGGCAGATCCATGTCCGTTACCGGTGCGGTGGCGGTAAACGGCTACTCGGAGCACCGGGAGCTGGCCAATGCTTTTGCAGCCTATCTGGTGGACGGCTATGCGGAGAATCTGTATGAGCGGACCGGAAGAGCGTCTGCAAATAAGACAGTGAATCAGGACAACGGCGCTCTGCAGATATTCCTGGAAGAATATGGAGACAGCATGCCCGTTCCCAAGCTGATGGGAGCCAGCAATTACTGGCTCC